>JBAUOX010001261.1:0-4486 GCA_049579985.1 Isosphaeraceae bacterium
TCCCATGGCGGCGACGACTGGCCGACCGAATCGGCGAGCTTCGCTTTCGGCAAGGTGAAGATCACCTACAACTCGCAGGATTCGGCCACCGGCGCCACGAAGAAGGCCGCTGAAGCCAGTTGGGACCTGACAGCCGCGGCGACCATGTGAGGAGGCCGTTCCCTTCGGTCCCGGCAAGTCGGATCAACACGACTCGACTCGCCGACGACCGACGGAGACGAATCAGGCATGGGGCGAGGAGGGCTGGACAGGCGATGGCCCCGCATCCGATCGGAACGGATCGCCGCCGGGGGTTTGCCGCCCCCGAGCTTGTGGGCGTCAGTTTTCTTTCTCATCCGAGGGCCGCGGCCCCACCGGGGGCCGGCCGGGGCTGAAAACGGAGACGCAGCTAGTTCTTGATTCTAGCTGCGTCCCGTTTCTGCTCCGCAGGCCGGTCGGCCTTCTATTGTTTCTTCGGATTCCGCTGTGGTCGAAAGGGGATGCGACATGCGCCAATTCAACTTGCTGTACGAGATCGACGGAAGCCGCCGGTTCAACACCCAGACCAGACGGCTGGAGGCGAATCCAGGCGACTCCGACGACTATGAACAGAGCGTCACAGATGTGTTCCAGACCATCTCCAACAACAAGGTCGTCGGACAAAAAATTCTGAACGCGAATCTGTTCACATCGGTTCGCGTTATGCCTTGGACCGGCGTCGCCGACGCACAAACCGTTCCAATCAATGTCGCAGCGTCGATGAAGGCCGGACAGGTGGCTCCTGACCCGAAACGCCCCAACCACCTGATTCAAGGAACCGGAAGAGGCACCGACTCGGTCATCTTCTTTAACCCGGAAGTTTCCCACGAAGTCTCCGGCCCGGCCATGAAGCTCGATCAGATCCTCGTCCATGAAATTATCCATTCTATTCGAATGGGTGCGGGTTTGGTCGAACGCAAGCAGATGGGGAGCGATTGGGGCGAGTTTGAGGAATTCGTCGCCGTTGTCATTGCCAACGTCTACTGCTCTGAAACCCGACCGGGCTCGTCGTTGCGAGACGGCGTTCGCGGTCAGTTTTGCGGTTCTCTCGGCTGCTATTCCAATATCAGCCTCGAAGCACGGGATCTGAATCGATTCACGATTCGCTACGCCAATGAATTGAACCAGATCTACGATGAAATGGACGCGCTTTGCTATTGGCTGTCGCTTTCCCAGGCGACGTTCAATCCATTTCGGATCATCAAGGCCCAGCGCGACAACGCGAACCCCTGGAACAAGCCGACCGACATGGCCGCGGTCAAGAAGCTGTTCGGTCCAGGACTCCCATGAGCCTGCCGCCCACCCGCGGCGCCTCCCCGAGTCCTCTCGCCGGCGGAGCAGGGCTGGAAACAAGGACGCAGCTAGTTCTTGATTCTAGCTGCGTCCCCGTTTCAACTCCGCGTCCCCGTTTCAACTCCGCATCCAACACTTGCCGTCCTCGCTCGGACCGTTTCTGGCTGCTTGAACTCCGCGTTACTCGGACTTGAACGAAACCGCTCCGCAGTGGGAAAGACAAAGGCCCCGCTCGTCGCCGGTGGACCTCAGCAATCGGAATGGAATCAGATTCGTCTTTCATTCCGCATTCCACATTCCGCATTGGAAGCATTCCACATTCCGAATCACACGCCCCGAAGATCCGGACATATGTCTGGAAGGCAGGGGCAGCCCTGTCCGGCTCTGCCCCTTACCCGGATCGTCATCCTGTCGTGAAGCCGGCACATCTCTTATAATGCTCTTTTCTTCCGGCTCAGCCCGCATTGGGACCGAGCCTCAACCTGAAGACGCTCCTATCAATGAAACGGATCGCCATCCTGGGCGCTGGCGGCATGGGGACGGCGCTGGCCTTGCTGTTCGGCAAGACCGGGGCACGGGTTCGCCTGTGGTCCCGGTCCGAGTCCCACGCGAGCGAACTGGCGCGGCAGCGAATCAACGACCGGTACTTGCCGGGCATCCGGATTCCCGAGGGCACTCTCGTCACCGCTTGCGCCAGGGAAGCCATGGACGGCGCCGACCTGATCGTGGCGGCCGTCCCGAGCTCGTTTCTCCGCTCGATTCTGACTGCACTCTCCGACCGCGTCCCGGCCGGCATTCCTTTCCTGAGCGTGGTCAAGGGCATCGAAAACGGCACATTCGACCGGCCCAGCCAGATCATCGTCGAGACCCTCGCGGAGCGCCCGGTCGCGGTGCTCAGCGGTCCCAGCCATGCCGAGGAGATCGCCCGCGGCTTGCCGGCCTCGGTCGTCGTCGCCGGATCGTCGATGGAGCTCAACCAGGCCGTCCAGGAGAGCCTCAGCCATGAGGCTTTCCGGGTTTACACGAATCCCGACGCGGTCGGAGTCGAGCTGGCCGGCGCCTTGAAGAACATCCTGGGCATCGCCGCGGGTATCTGCGACGGCCTGGGCTTTGGCGACAACGCCAAGGCCGCCTTGCTGACGCGAGGACTCGTCGAGATCAGCCGGCTGGGTGTGGCTCTCGGTGGGCATCAGGCCACATTCTATGGTCTGGCCGGAGTCGGCGACCTGATCACGACCTGCTACAGCCCGTTCGGGCGAAACCGTTCGGTCGGCGAACGGATTGGCCGCGGCGAGGCGCTCGAGACGATCCTCGCCGGCATGGTCAATGTCGCCGAGGGTGTGCCCACCACGCGCAGCGTGCACGCGCTGGCGCTGAAGCGCGAGATCGACATGCCGATCACCGCCGAGCTTCACCAAGTGCTCTTCGAGGGGAAGGATCCACGGTCCGCCGTGTCCGACCTGATGGTCCGTCTGCCCAAAGTCGAGTGGGACCTATGAGCTTGCTGCCCGATCACTGTGCGATCGCCTTCAAGGAATGGTCCGAGATCTGCCAGGTCCTGGCCGACGGCCACCAGACCCTCATCGTCCGCAAGGGCGGGATCCGCGAGGGGCCTGGCGGATTCAGCCCCGACCACCCGGCCTTCTGGCTCTATCCCACGTACGTGCACCAGGCGCGGCAAGGACTGCGCGACCGCGAGCTGGACCGGCCCGGTGATCCCCGCCCCGCTGCCGACCCGGGCGCTCGCGTGTCAATCCGGGCGCTCGCCGCGGTCGAGCTCGTCTGGCACATCCACTCCGAAACGGAGCTGCTTGCCCTCATGCCCTTTCACATCTGGACGCTCGAGACATTGCGCAAACGGTTCACTTACCGGCAGCCCGGCCTCTGGGTGCTGGGCGTGCGCGTGTTTCGCCAGGACCAGCCCTGGACGCTTACCCCGACCCCGCAACAGCTCGGATGCAAGAGCTGGGTGCTCCTTGACTCTCCTGTCTCCACCGCGCTGCTCCGGCCCGCCCTCGATCACGGCGCCTGGTCGGAACAGATCGGCCGCTTGCGCGAGGCGCTCGGTCCCGGCGCCGTTGCAGAGCCCCGTAGCTCGCCGGCATGAGCCGGACGCCCGACGCGCCTGGAAACCTGCACAAACCACGACCTCACCTGCCGAGATCCCGCATGACCCTTCGCACACTGGCCCGGGAAATCAGGGACTATCCCGTGACGGCGCTCTTCTCCCTGATCTGGGTCCTCGTGTTCGCGGCCATGGTCGCCTCTCGGTTCACGGAGGGGCCGCCCGTTACATGGCGGCAATTTCTGCTTGTGGGTATGAACGATGGCCATCGCTTCGGCGATCTGACGATCAAGGAATTGTCCCACGGTGAGATATGGAGGCTCGTAACCTGCACTTTTGTACATTATAGTCTCATCCATATTCTATTGAATATTCTCGCATTCTATCTGCTGGGGACGATGATCGAGTCGTGGTATGGGTCATGGCAGTTTATCTTCATCTATTTGCTGACGGGAAGCCTGGGCAACCTGCTGTCGGCGCTGGGTCGGCAAGCGGCGCATTATAGTCCGACGACCCACTCCGCGGGAGGGTCCACGGTGATCATGGGCCTAATTGGTTTGTGTTTGGTCGTAGGCTGGCGATCGCGGAGTTCGAGGGAGGGTGAGCTTCGTTGGCACATGCTCGTGTCTCTCGGGTTGACAGCGTTGCTTGGTTTCGTGTTTCGAGATTACATCGACAACTGGGGACATGCCGGAGGAGCTCTTGTCGGCTTTGGCCTGGGGTTTGCGGATCGGCGTTTTCTACGCGGTGTCCGCCGCCCCTCGGCGTGGGGCTTGGGCGTTATGGCGGGTCTGATAATCGTGTTCTGCGGAATGGCCCAACTGGCCGCTGATCGCCGCGAGGCTCCGCTCCGTCGGCAGGCGCTATTGAGGGCGGAGCTGTACGTGCGCGAGGTCGCCTATCGCAATCTCCGCGCTGCACCGGTGCTGCTGGACCAGCAGGCCGATCATCGGCTCCTTGCCGGCAGGCTGGACGCCCTGGCCGGGGTGCTCGACCGAGGCGCGACTCGCTCCGACTATCGCAGGCTGCGCGAGCTGGCCGGCGCAGCGGTAACCGGAGTGCTCTCGGCAGCGGAGAAGGCCGAGTTCAAGCAGCGGGCCGGGGCTCTTT
>JBAUOX010001262.1:0-6183 GCA_049579985.1 Isosphaeraceae bacterium
CGTTTCCCATTCATCCCCAGCGACGGCGGCCTTCCCCATCCGATTGCAAGGTCGGCGTCCACATTGGTCGTTTCGAGGCCTGCTCAACGTTCACTCGCGTTACGGCCTGTCGGCTCGCTGCATCGCCAGAGCGACACATCTGTCTAGAAGGCTCCGATGGTTTCGTTACCTCCAACGCCGCTCCGATAGCTACCGGCTGGAGCGACCCAGTTGCCGGGTGGGAATTGCACCCACTGGAGACCAACACCTTTTCACGGCGCACACTCGGTCTGACCCCACCAGCTTCCCGAAATGGCGCTGGTGACAAAACTGTTGGGTCTACCCCGGGTCCGAAGGTCCGCCCGGTGCTGGCGATGATTGCCCACAGCCGCACACTCGTCAAGAGCGACGATGGGCCCGATCCGGCCTTGACTTCTCGCCCAGGCTTCTTACAGTTTTCGCCGACTACCCACTCGGCCCCTCTCACTCCTTGAGAGGACGGGGCAATCGTCAACTAGATCACGCCGTTGCCTGTCCCTGGCAGTGGGCCGGGTGGTTTTCGCACGGGCAAATCTGGCTGCACCTGTATGCTCGGGGCAGCTAGGCGGAAGTAGGCAATGCTTCCGCTTTGCCGTTCTTGCTTGGCGTTGAGTTGGAGCAGGACTTGGTCAGTTCCTCGCGGAGCACTCTGACCTCCGGAGGAGCCTCAATCCCCAAGCGGATGCGGCCGTGGTTGGTGGATTGCACCACGGTGACCCGAATGGACTCACTGATGAGGATGCTTTCGCCGACTTTGCGAGAAAGGACTAGCATGATCGATCCCTCCATGATGTCGTTGGTAGCCACCAGCCCCTCCATGACGTTGGTAGGGTCCAATTGCCGGTTGGCAGTAGGCCTCTTTCCCTGCTGTTTTGGGAATATCGCAATATTACCGAGGCGCGGACACCCGGCGGTATCAGGGTAGTTACTCGAAATCAGACTTGAGATGAGGGAAAAGCGAGCGGCGCCTGTCAGGGTATGTCTGTATCGAGGCGATTTGTCAGGAAAACCCTCACAAAGGAGGCGGCGCCGACGGCTAACCGGGAGAGGATGGGACCGGGTTGAGGAGACCCATCTCCAAGGCGTAACGGGTGAGGTCGGCCCGGCTGCGGAGACCGAGTTTGTCCACGATGCGCGCGCGGTAGGTCTCAATGGTCTTGACGCTCAGGCACAACCGCGTGCCGACTTCTTGGTTGGTATACCCCTGAGCCAGGAGTTTGAGCACCTCCTGCTCGCGTGGACTCAGTTGGAGAGGCGCTCGGGGGGCCGATGCGGTGCGGATTGCCCGGTCGCCGAGGACTTGCTGAGTCTCACTGTCGCTGAGGTTTATCGTCACAAAGGTGCGACCCTGGGCGACCGAGCGGATCGCGGCGAGCAACTCGCCATCGACCGCCGACTTGGCGACGTACCCCAATCCGCCCGCGGCCAGCACCGCGCGCAGATACGAGGGGTCCTCGTGCATGGTCAGGACCAGAACCCGAGTCTGCGGGCATGCCTGCCGGAGGGGTTCCAGGATCTTGAGGCCGCCACCTCCCGGCATGGTGAGGTCGAGCGTCAGCACATCCGGGTTGGCCTCGCGGGCTTGGCGCAAGGCTTCGTGCCCATCGGCGACTTCGCCCACGACTTCCATGTCCGGCTGGGGGTTGATGAGCATCCGGAGTCCGGTTCGGACGATGGCATGGTCATCAACGATCAGGACGCGAATCTTCGCCATGGTTCTCCTCCTTGAGGGGGATGTACACGTGGACCGTGGTTCCGCTTCCCGGCCGCGACTCGAGCGTGACGGCGCCGTTCAGAAGGGCGGCCCGTTCGCGGATGTCGAGCAGGCCCAGACCTTTGCCGGCGGACGCCCAGCCAGGCGCCTGGAGCAGGGCATCGCTGTCGAACCCACGTCCGTCGTCTTCCACCGTCAAATGTACGCCCGACGACTCGCGCCGGACTACGAGGCTGACGCCCTTCGCCGCCGCGTGCTTCAGGACATTCGTGAGCGTCTCCTGGGCGATGCGGTACAAAGCCGTCTCCACTTCTGCCGGCAGCCGGGTCAAGGCCAGTTCCGGGGCGACCACATCGACCGCGATGCCGTGCGTATGGGTGTAATCGGCCGCGTAGCGCTCCAGGGCTGCCGCAAGGCCCAGATCGTCCAGAACGCTCGGGCGCAAGCCCCGGGCCAGCCTCCGGACCTCATCCAGGAGCGCGGCGGTGATGCCGCGGAGTTCCCCCAGCCGCGCGCGCGCTTCCTCAAACGTAGGCACCTCTGCCGCCACACGCAGCCCAAGGAGCAACGACGTGAGGGATTGGCCGATGCCGTCGTGGAGGTCCCGCGCAATCCGGCGCTGCTCTTCTTCCCGTGCCGACAGGACCTGTTTGAGGAGCCGGGCGCGGCCCTCGTTGGCTTCCGCCATGCGTTCCTGCCCTCGTCTTTCTGCTGCCATTATCGTGTGATAGCGCGTCTGGAGGAACGTCTGGCCCAGGGTCGCCAGCAGGTCGGCATACACTTCCAAAGTGGCCCGCTTGACAGGATGTTCCAGGCGAGCCGCCTGCCAGGCTGGTGCCGGTGAGAGACCGAGATGCCTGGCCACGTGCTCCAGCGCCAGTTGTTCGGCGTAGTGGTCAAACACTTGGCCCGCGACCAGCGCCCCCAATGGATGTTCGCCCAGCGCCAGCGGCACGGCGAAATGCACCAACCCCGTTCGGTCGCGCTCCACGATAAAGCCGCCTCTGGCCAAGGCGTCGGCAACGCAGTTACAGGGCGAAAGCGGCGCCAGGGAGAAGGGACACCCCACCCCCCCTGCCGCCCCTTCCGAAGGGGGGGAAATAGGCGGGGTCTTGGCGTGCAAGAGACTCCACGTCGGTCGGGGGTTGATGATCGACCCGAGCTGGCGACCAGCCGCATCGGCGAGGGCCACCGCGAGGTTCGTGCCACGGGCGTACTTTGTCAGCCCGTCTTGCCAGAGCGCCGGGTCCAAGAGGTCGGCATGGATGGCCGGCTGCAGTTCGACGCCGAGCGGCTGCGCAGAGGGCTCGCCAATGTCTTCGTTGCGGTTGTGCTCCAGCACCCGATGCTCCGGGAGGGGCATGGCTTCCTTTCCGTGCTGCAACGTAAGGAGAGCAGTGTTACGTGGCTTCGGGGAGGGCGCCCCCCTCTCCGCCGCGCGGCAAATCGGGGCTGAGCCGCGTCGGCGCGCGGCTCAGGAGGCCATAATAACTCTGGAACGGCAGCACGGGCAGGCCTTTGCCCTTTTCCATCGGCAGAAGGCTGATACCGCCTGGCCCGATCGTGAACTCGCGGGTGACAAACTGATGTTCGCTGCCCCGCGCCTTGGCCACGGTGATGGCGCGGCGCAGCGAGGCGCCCAGCTCCACGAAGTTCAACAGGATGAGGTTATCCACGATGGAGCTGATGGCATAATCCGGCATGTAGTGCGTCACGCCAAACAGCTCGGGATTTTCATAGTTGAAGAATGTAGTCATGAGATTGTGTTTACTATATGCCACCAAAGAGTGGATGAAATCGCGGTACAGCGCCTGATCCCCGATGGCGTTGCTATAACTCGTCATGCCGTCAATGAGCAGCCGCTGTATCTTGTGCTTCTCAATAGTCCGGATGATGAGATCAAAGTGAGCATCAATCTCCAACTCTTGCGGAGAATCGTAGAAAACCTGGATATTCCCCGCGTCAACCTGCTCTTTCAGATTGAGGTCCAGGGTCTCGGCATTGCGCAGGATTTGTGCCGGGTGCTCATCCAGGGAGACCAGCAGGCCGCGTTTACCCTGTTTCAATGCTCCTTCCAGAAGCAGTTGCACGCCGAGCACGGTCTTGCCGGCGCCCGAGATGCCCACGACCATGGTGGTGGATCCGTCGAAGATACCGCCGCCGATCAGGGCATCGAGCGGCTCGCAACCGATGAGCGAGCGTTTCGTGACGGAGGTAGGCTGTGCCAGGAGGCCACGCGCCTGGATCTGCACGCGGCGGAACACCTCCAACCCCTTGCCGCCGGTGATACGCAACGTGTGCTTGCCGGCCTCGTAGTCCTGCCCACGGCTTTTCATGATTTCCAGGCTGCGGTGGATACTCCGGTGGAGATGTTCGCGCTTCAGGACGATCACGGTGTCCGCGAGGAATTGCGCCACCTCCAAGGCGGCGGACTGCTCCTGGTGAGCGAGGACCTCGTGGGAGAGCATCGCGGTCAGGTTCTCGCGTTGCAGCCCTTCGATGAACTGCTGTAACAGCTCGCGGTAGGAGGCGGCCCCGTTGCCGCTGGCGCCGTTGCCAGTCGCGAGCGTGCGTAACAGCGAAATGCCGTCGATGAAGATGCGCCGCGCGCCCATCTCTGCCGCGGTTTCCAGCAGCAGGCTGTCCGGCGAACGCAACTCCTGGTCGAGCACCTTCGGACTCGTGAAGATGATTTTCAGCTTGTTCCGCTGCTGCAGCTCGTCCAGATTCCAGCCGAAGCCCGTGGCATCCCGGATGAGCTTCCTCGGGGACGTCTCAAAGACCACGATGATGCCGGGCTCGTCGTGCTCGGTAATGCCCCGGTAGATGAACTCCAGGCCCAGCAGGGTCTTGCCCACGCCGGCCGCGCCTTCGACCAGGATCACGTTGCCCTTGAGAATCCCGCCCAAGAAGATCTGGTCAAGGCCATAAATGCCCGTCTGGATCAGGCCGCTCTCAGTCATGATTCACTACTCTCCACGCCACGCAAATGGACAGCTTTTTTGTTTTGGTCAGGCCGGTCCTTACCCCGCAGCCTCCGGCCCAGAAGCAGACGCACAGTGTGGCTGTCAGCGAGGGTCATGAGCCGCCCCAAGGCGTCGCGACGCGTAGGGTCCGCCGGTGCGGTCAATTGGTACAAGCGCACTCCTTGGGAGACCCGCGAAGGCTGCACGAGTCCTGAGGATTCCAGGCTGTCCAGCGCGGCGACGACCTCGGCCGTCGCATCGCCCAGTAAGCGCGCGATGTGCTCGGCCCTGACCAGGGTGGGCTGATGGCGGTACAGGAAGACCAGCACGTCCCACTGGCACAGCGATCCAATGCCTAAAGTCTTGAGCCAGCCTTCGACCTGAAGGTCTGGTTGGTTGTCCTGGGCCATCGAGCAACCATGAGGGTTAAAGCCGACGGTAGTAGACAAAAAACCATTGCCCGGCGCGCACAGGCTATTTTATTAGAAACCAAGCACCGCACAACAGTGTTCGGCTCGATTGTTGCTTACACTGGTCGATTTGTCGATAGACGACACGCTGGCCTTGCTTGTTCCGCAGGCCATTCCCGCGCTGCTTCGGGAGTGCTCGCCTATCGCTCTCCCGTTCTGTCAACGTTGGGAATCTCAACTCCAAGGGCATTCGCCGGCGCGATCTGGTGATCTTGTTCCTGCACCAGGATGTCCCGGAATATGTTCGGCCAAGGCATACTCGCCCAATGCTTCGCACTGACGTACACGCTGCCGGGTGACGAAAGGTGACGTTGTTAATTCTTCAGGAAGCTTGGAAGATCTGAATGAGTAACCAGGTCAGGCGACAAGTCGGAGAGAAAACCACGGCAATCCTTGGCTGTCAGACTAGGCAACGGGGTCGTATGGGTTCCAACTCCACAGGAGGCTTCAGCTCACTGAACTCCGGATTTCTCTCCTTTTCTCTACCAAACGCCCGTCCAGTACGGGTGAAGGTGGGTCTTGTACAGGCTGGTTCGGGCAGTGGACAACTGACCCGACGGCCTGTGCGACCGCAGAACCGCAAGCCGCGTTCCGGTCAATGATTCGAGCGCACGAATTCGAGCTGCGCAACCAGCGCGGGATGTTCTCGCTCGAGGCTGGTGAAACGTTCCTTCGCCGAGCGGTAGGTCTCGAGGCGGCGAACCAGAAACGGTGAAGCGAAAACCAGGCCGAGCAACGGGGCCAGGAAGCTCGGAAAGGGGACGTGAACCGTGGTGAAGAAGATCACGACCAGGCCGATCCAGGCCGCGACGGCGAGCGGAATCAGGAGGATCATGCTCATCCAGAGGCAGTATTCCCATGACGAGGCTTGATTGCGAAACAGTTGCTCCACGAGATGCTTGGGGTACTGGGTGCGGAAGACCCTGAGGCGGTAAACTCCTGGCTGAACAAGAAAGGAACCACCCATGTGCGGATGGTTTCGGAGGAAGCCGTCGTCCTCTCGAAAGGCGTATTC
>JBAUOX010001263.1:0-1635 GCA_049579985.1 Isosphaeraceae bacterium
ATGTCACTCTGGGTGTCGGCGATAGTGTGACCCTTACGATCAACACTAAGGTCACCGCGGTCCCCGAGCCCTCGAGCATGGCCATCGCCGGGCTCGGCGCGCTGGGCATGATCGGCTACGGCATCCGCCGTCGCAAGGGCGCCTGAGCCCGACCCGTCAACCTCATGGCTCGAATGAGCCAGATACCTTCTCTGGACAAACTGTCAGCCCTCGCCGTCAACCGCCGGCGAGGGTTTCCATTTTTCCAGCTCCGGGAGCGGAACCCCTACCGATCGCTTCCCGATCACGATTCGTTCTGGGGTTGAGCGGGCAGGCATCCGCTCGAGGTCATTGCCCCCCGCCCCGACCAAACCCCCGACCCCCGTTCCGGCGATCGCCTGAGACCGCCGAGCTGCTCTGCCCGGCCATCGGCACCGCACCCGCCGCCCGGTTATCGGTCCGCCGATCGCCGGGCTTTCTTATGCGCGGTCCGCACCGCCGCGGCCGGGTCCGTGCCGCAGGTCTGCGCCGAGCTGGGGACGGCGGGAGGGGAATTACTGATCGCTGCGCAAAGAACTTAACTCCTCCGAGAGTTCTCGCTGATCTCCACCGGGTAGCGCAGGCCATGACCTGTGACCACGGTCGTGAGACCGTGGTTCGGACGGGCCGACCCCGCAAGCGGGGTTCCCCCCGCCCCAGCCTCGGCCGTAAGGCCGATCGGATCGCCCTCACGGGCGAGGTTACGGGGTTCCCCCGTTTGAACCGACGCCCTTACGGGCGTGGTCACGGCGCTCAAGAGCACGGCGACTCCGGTGGAGATGGCCGAGGAGTCTCCTGAAAGGAGCAGCATTGTAGGGCCCGATGTGCGAACCGTTTTCAGCACCAAGCCTACACGTGAGACGATTCGCGTCCTCGGATTGCGGCAAACGCCGATTCGAGAGGGACGCCCGGACCGCCTGCAAGCCAGTCGTCAATGGATTCGCGAACAGCGGCGAGGTCTTCCTCTTATCGTCCCTGGTTTACTGGGGGATGTATTCAAGCTTCGCGCATGGTAGTATGCAGGGTGATCGATCTTCTTCGCTCGATGTGCGAGCACGATGAACGTTCATCTTTCGTCGATGGTTACTCATGGGCGACGTGGTGACGACTCTCGATGATACCAGGCCGATGCCGGGGGCACCCGCAGCAGGACAAATCGTCCGCGTCCGGCAACGACAGTACTTCGTGGAAGAGGTCGTCCCTCGCGCGGCCGGGGATGACGCCACCCTCGTGCGCTTGTCTTGCCTTGACGACGACGCCCAGGGGCAGCCGCTGGAGGTGCTCTGGGAGAAGGAAGTCGATCCCGAGATCATGAAGGGGGAGGCCTGGCAGACGATCGCAAGCCGCGGCTTCGATCCGCCCAAGCAGTTCTCGGCTTACCTGCACACCCTCCAGTGGAACTGCGTGACCTCGACGGACCCGAACCTCTTCCAGTCACCTTTCCGGGCCGGCATCCGCATTGACGCTTATCAGCTCGAGCCGCTCCAGAAAGCGCTGCGCTTGCCCCGCGTGAACCTCTTCATCGCCGACGACGTGGGCCTCGGCAAGACGATCGAGGCCGGCCTGATTGCCCGGGAACTGCTGCTCCGCAAGAAGGTCCAGGACATCGTCGTATCG
>JBAUOX010001264.1:0-11650 GCA_049579985.1 Isosphaeraceae bacterium
GACCATCGCCAACGGCAGCGATATGGGGGTCTTCGCCCACGGCGCAGGCGCGCGCGAACTCGAGTTGATGGTTGAGTTCGGGATGAAGCCCGCCGAGGCTCTTCAATCGGCCACCTCGGTCGCCGCCAGGGTTCTCCGCCTGGATGACCGACTGGGAACCGTCAAGCCGGGGCTGCTTGCCGATCTGGTCGCGGTCGATGGAGATCCGACTCGCGCAATCTCGGCGGTTCGCAGGGTGCGCCTGGTCATGAAAGGCGGCGTGCTTCATCGAGAGCCGTGACCGAGGGCATGAGCTGGTTCGGCTTTCTTCAGAGGTCGTCACGTCCTGTATTGCCTCCAGGTTTCGACGAGGCAGCGCGACAGTTCGTTATCGCGCCAATCCCAGAGGCGCTCGTGACGAAAATCCACGTTCACGGGTTCGAGATTCCAGCTACTCGGGAAGCAATAAGCGCCGATGAGCTGCACAGCGATCCCCAGCGCGATCGTGATCGTGAACAAGACAGTCAGGATGCGCGACCGATCGACCGCCCAGTCCAGCTCGAACGCGAGGAGAATCGCGAAGAGCGGAATCACATCGGTCCAGTATCGAGGGCCAAAGCAGTGCCCTCCCCACCAGACGGCATATTTAGAAAGCAGCAGGAAGTAGGGAATCAGTGCCAGGAGCAGCCAGACGATCAGGCGATGGGAAGCAAGCCTGGAAGCGACCAGCGGCGTGGCGGCCAAGGCCAGGATGACCCAAGGGGTGTAAACGAAAAGGCCGCGGCTGGGGCTAACCAGGGTACCCAGCGCGCCTTCGACCAACCTTCCTGACCAGGGGCCGGGCAAATGATGGATATCCCGGTGAAGCTGCTCGAGTTCCGCCTGGCCGCCGGTGAGTTCTCCGAAATAGCCGAGATTGTAGTTCAAGAGGACGATGGCTCCGAGAAGGGGCGCTGGCAGGAACCAGAGAAGGCCTTTGGGCTGGGTTCGAACCAGCCACAGGACGATGACAGCGGCGAACAGGCCGTCGATCAGCCGGCAGGAGAAGAGAAACGCCGTGGCAAGCCCGGCCAGGACCAGCCGCCACCGAGGTACGGGCATGGGACGAAGAAGCGCGATCGCCACGATCAACAAGAAAGCTGCCGGTCCGTGTTGCCACATCGCCTGGCTGCCCACAGTCCAGAGGTTCGATCCCAGTGCCGCGGCCAGGGTTGCCGGCAAGGCCACACGCCTCAGTCCCAGGCTGATCAGCAACCCATGGAGAATGACAGCCGCCAGGGACATCAGCACGGCCATCGACCGCCGGGCGATCTGCTCACACGCTTCCTTGGCCAGCCGGGGATGCCGGTCCCAGCCGGGTCGAAGCCAATCGAGGAAGGCAACCTGGGGCAAGACGAACGGCTGGACCAGAAGCGCGGGGGCGGCCGGATACCGCGAGAGGATATGCCCGCGCCAGGGCTTCACGAAGACGGGCAGCACCCGGTTCGCGTCGCGCAGGATCGGCCGGAACCGATCGAGGTAAACCCCCTCCCCGCGGGCGAGAGTCAGCAGCAGCATCGTTGTCGGCGCCGTATCGTAGTTGCCCAGGTTACGGCCATTTGCCGCGTAAACGGCCGCCAGACCAAGGCCCAGCACGAGCGCGCTGATCCAGCTCCGCCGCTGTGGTAGTGAGACTGGCCGGGAGAGCTCGCCTGTCTGGGTCTTGGACATCGGGTCCATCGATCGGGTCCGGAGTCGGTTCGGGCACGCGGCGATCGGGACGGACCGATGCCCCGTCTCCGCGCCGCGAAGCCTGCCGATTCTCTCAGAAATTTGGAGACTATAGCAACGTTACCGGGCGGTTGGACGGCGATCCGGTGCCCTCTGGCTGTCGCTCGTCCTCATGACCAATCCACCGCTCTACGCTCCTTTGGGAGAAGCTGTAGCAGCCCTTTGCTGTATCGAAGCATGCAACCACCAGCACGCCGCCAGGAGTCATGTGGATGTGGCCAGCGGCGCACCGGGTCAATCTTGGCAGGATGCGGCGAATATGGTAGGCTAGATATACCATGCACACAGAGGAATGCACATGAGCACTACTACGACTTATACCGGCGAAAACGAGGTGACGATCCTCGCTCGCGTTCTCGGCAACGAACGCGGCCAGCTCTCCCCCGAGATGGCCCGGCACATCCTGGAACTCGGTTTCAGCGACCGCGACAAGGCCCGGATGCACGACCTAGCCGTGCGGAATCAGGAGGACGCCCTGTCGGCCGCCGAGAAGGAAGAGCTGTTCGCCTTCGCCAAGGCCGGTACGTTGCTCTCCATCCTCAAATCCAAGGCCCGCCGCACGCTCGGCATCAAACTCGAAACCCAAACCGCTTCCTGACGCCGCTATGGATGCGGCACTCTCCCGACTGGTCTGGCAGCGGGCCAAGGGCCGCTGCGAATACTGCCAGATGCCCCAGGCGGCCGACGACGATCCCTTTGAGATTGACCACATCTTTGGTTCGGCTCACGTCGCGATTGGCAAAACGATGTGAGACCTATACACTTGGGTAGATATCGTGCGGTTCGCTCCAGGCCGACGTCGTTGTGGGTCCGATAGGATCGACAGACAGCATCGAGCCGCCGGCAACATTCCGAGTGTTTGTTCATGTTCAGATTTCTGCACGCTGCCGACATCCATCTCGACAGTCCCCAGCGCGGGCTTGACCGTTACGAGGGGGCCCCGGTAGTCGAGTGCCGCGGGGCGACGCGGCGGGCACTCGAGAACCTGGTCAATCTGGCTCTGGCGGAGAGGGTCGCCTTCGTGGCGATCGTGGGCGATCTCTACGACGGCGACTGGCCCGATTACAACACGGGCCTGTTCTTCGGCAAGCAGATGGTACGGCTGCGCGACGGTGGCATTCCGGTGTTCATGATCCGGGGAAACCATGATGCCGCCAACAAGATGACCAAGGACTTGAAGCTCGTGGACAACGTGCACGTGCTCTCCAGCCAGCAGGCCGAGACGCTCGTGCTCGAGGATCAGGGCGTGGCCATCCACGGCCAGAGCTTTCCGACCCAGGCTGTACTGACGAACCTGGCAAGGTCCTACCCCGCGCGGCGTAAGGGTTACTTCAACCTCGGGCTCCTGCACACCTGTGTGGACGGCCGTGAGGGACACGAGCCTTACGCACCATGTTCGCTCGCCGACCTCCGCGCGCGGGAATACGGCTACTGGGCGCTGGGTCATGTTCATACCCGCGAGATCTTGTATCGGGATGATCCCTGGATTGTCTTTCCGGGAAACCTGCAGGGGCGGCACGCGCGGGAGCCAGGTCCCAAGGGTTGCATGCTGGTGACCGTCGATGACCATCATGACGTGGTCTCGGCCGAGACCCGCTGGCTTGACGTGGTGCGGTGGGAAACCTGTCAGCTCGACGCGCGGGGCGCCTGTGACGGCGACGAGGTGGTAGCGCGTTTCCGCGACAGGCTGATCCAGCTCCTCCCCTCCTGCGATGACCGCCTGCTGGCGCTGCGGGTCGATGTCCGGGGAGCCACTGAGGCCCATGCGTCGCTGACCTCCCACGCGACGCACTGGACCAGCGAGTTCCGTCAGGCCGCACTTGACACCGGTGCCTGTCGCGTCTGGATCGAGAAGGTTCTGCTCCGGACCTCGCCACAGCGTAGTCTGACGGAAGACATCCTGAGCGATGCACCGCTTGCGGAGCTTGCGGCCCTCCTTGACGAGCTTCGTGGCGACGATGCCCTGCTTGTTGCCTTGGGCACTCGCGCCCTCGACGACCTGACCCGCAAGCTTCCGCCCGACCTCCTCGACGGCCTCGATTCCCCCCAGCGGTTGCGCGGTCTGCTCGACCAGGTGGGGCCACTTCTTTTTGAGCGGTTACTCAAGCAGTGAAGGATTCCATGAAGATCCTCGAGCTTGCCCTGCACGCCTTTGGTCCGTTCACCGACGCCGTGCTCGACCTGTCCGCCGGCCGGGAGGGGCTGCACCTGATCTACGGGCCCAACGAGGCCGGCAAGTCGTCGGCCTTGCGGGCGCTGCGGCAAGCACTCTTCGGGATCCCCGCGCAGTCGTCCGACAGCTTCGTCCATCCCTACTCGAAGATGCGAATCGGGCTGACCTTGCGAGCCGATGACGGTCGCACGCTCCAGCTCATCCGCCGGAAAGGAAACCGGAACACGCTGCTTGGCGCCGATGGCGCAACACCCTTGGCCAACGGAACGGTGGAACGGTTCCTGGGCGGGTTGACCGAGGCCGAGTTCAAGAGCCGGTTCGCTCTTGACCACGAAGAGCTGATCCAGGGAGGCAAGGCGATTCTTCAAGGGGGCGGTGAGCTGGGTGCCGTGCTCTTCCAGGCGGGAGGCGGCCTCAAGAACCTGGTGGAAGTACGGCGCGAGCTCGACCGCGAGCTTGATGAGCTGTTCAGGCCCGGAGGATCAAAGCGCCGGATCAACGCCGGGCTTTCGGAGCTGAAGGAAGCCAACGAAGCAAAGCGCAAGACCGCGCTGCACAGCAGCGAGTGGCTCGAGCACGACACGGCCCGAAGAGAGGCCTCCACGCGGCTTGCCGAGGTCGAGCTCAGGCTGAGCGAAAAACATGCCGCGAAACGCCGGCTCGAGCGGCTCGGAGAAGCCTTGCCACTGCTGACGCGGCAGCGGACCTCCGAGCAGGAACTCGCCCAGCTTGGCGACGTCGCGCTGCTGTCGGAGCCGTTCCAGAAGACGCGTCTGGAGGCCCAGGTTCGCCGCGATGCAGCTCGGGCCGCGCGGGAAAGCACGGGGGAAGCCATCGCCAGGCTTGATCGTCAGATCGCCGAGCTGGTCGTCGCCGATGATCTGCTTGCCGAAGCCGATGCCATCGAACGCCTGCGGGAGGGGCTGGCCGCGGATCGCAAGGCCCGCAGAGCCCTTCCCGGCGAGGAGGCGAACCTGCTGCAAGCTCTGGCCGGCGCTCATGACCTGCTGGCGGAATCGTGGCCCCACCTGCTGTCAGGATCAAGGGAGGCTGAAGAACGAGTCCTCGGCGAGCCGATCCCCGGTGGGGCGAATGTGGACCCGCGGCTCGATCGCGTGCTGAATGTGGGAGAGCGACTTCGGCTGACCCGCGCGCAGAAGGCCGCGATCGCTAACCTGGCCGGCGAGCGGACCAGGCTGGCGGCCGAGCGGGCACAGACCATCGCGCGGATCTCCGAGCTGGCCGGCCAGCTCGACGACGCTACAGCCGAGCTGGCCACGCTCGCACCACCGACGGAGACAGGACCGCTGGATGTCGCACTCAGGCAAGCCAGGGACCAAGGAGACCTGGACCGAATTCTCGAGGCCGGTCGCAACCGACTGGCGGTCGCTGAAAATGAAGCCGCGCGGACACTGGCACAACTCCCCCTGTGGACCGGGCCGCTCGAGACCCTGGAGAAAGCCTGCGTTCCCACCGTCGAGACGATCGACCGCTTCGAAGCCGAGTTTGCCCGGATCGGGACCGAGCAGGAGCAGCTTCGAACCGAGCGGCGCAGCACGGTTGCGGAGCAAGCCGAGGCCGACGGCGCTCTGGAGCAATTGCGACATATTGCGGGCACGGTGCCGACCGAGGACGACCTGGTACAGGTTCGCGCACTTCGCGACCGGCTCTGGAGGCTCATCCGCCGCGCCTGGGAAAGCAATTGCCTTCCTGCCCCTGATGACGTCGGGTCGCTGCTCGAGCCCCGACAAGCCCCGATCATCTCACCGGGGTCGCTGGCAGATGCTTTCGAACGGTTGGAGAGCCAGGCCGACTCGCACGCCGACCGGCTGCGCCGAGAGGCAAGTCGCGTCGCTCAACACGCCGCGGCGCTGGCCAGCCTGCACAAGGCCCGGCAACGACTCGATTTTCTGGAGATTCAGGAAAAAGAGCTGCTCCAGCGTGCCGAAGCGACTCGCAGCCGGTGGGCAGCCACATGGGCGAACCTGGGCCTCGATCCCCTGTCGCCGCGCGAGATGCGCGGCTGGCTCCAGTTGCGCAAGGATCTTTTGAAGCAAGCAGCCGAGCTTCAAGACCTGCGGACCGAGCAGAAAGGCCTCGAGGGGAAACATGTCCTGCACCACCAGAGGTTGAGCCAGTGCCTCCAGGCTCTCGGTTGTCCGTCCTGCCCGTCTGACGAATCACTCACCGCGCTGCGTGATCGTGCCGAGGCTGAGCTGAAACGGCTCGCGGAGCTCGAGATCAAACGAACCAGGCTGACCGAGTCAGTCGGCAAGCTGAAACGGCTGCTCGAGGCAGCGCGTGCCCAGGACCTCGTCGTGGAGCAACGCCTGGAAACCTGGCGCGGTCAGTGGGCCGTCGCCGTCGCCCCACTCAGTCTGGCCCCGGACGTCACGATCGAGGAGGCCGCCGAGGTGGTTAACCAGGCTGCGGACCTCCAGTCAAGGCTCAAGGAAGCACGCGATAGCCAGAGGCGGATCGCGGTGTTCCGCCAGGAGGCCGCTCAATTCGCCAGTGACGTGCGTAACCTGTGCCAGCGGGTTGCCTCCGACCTGAACCCTGATGCGAGCCCAGGCTCTCCCTCCGTCGAAATCGCGGCCGGCGAGCTGCTGCAGCGGTTTCGCATCGCCCAGGAGACCGCGACCGCGAAGCAGGCGCTGATCGGGCAGCGTGAGTCCGAGCTGACAAGCGCCCGGAACGCCGAACAGTCGCTCAGTGAGGCGAGCTTGCAACTGGCCGCGCTGTGCCAGGAAGCACGGTGCGCCCTGGTGGACGATCTGCCCAGGGCCGAGCAGCGCTCACGAGCGGCGATTGAGCTTCGAGATCGACTCAAGGTCCTCGACGAGCAGATCCAGCAACTCTGTGCAGGCGAGCCGCTCGATTCGTTTCGCCAGGCTGCCCTGGCGCTCGATCTGGATCGATTGCCCGACCAACTTCAGGCGCTGGCAGACGAGATTTCCCAGCTCGATGCCGATCGTGGGGAGCTGAACCAGATCCTGGGTCGCGAGCAGCAGGTGCTCAGGCAGATGGACGGATCTTCCCGCGCCGCCGAGGCCGCCGAGCAGGCCGAGGAGCTGAAGGCCCGGCTGGCGGTCGACGTCGAGGAATACGCTCGGCTTCGACTGGCCGCCGTGGTGCTGCATGAGGCCATCGACCGCTACCGTCAGCGCAGCCAGGGTCCGGTCCTGGATCGCGCTTCGGGTCTGTTCGCTCAGCTCACGCTCGGTTCCTTCAACGGCTTGAAAGTTGACTATGATGACCACGATCAGGCCGTTCTGCGAGCGGTCCGCCCCGGAGGGACGGAGACGGTCGGCATCGCAGGCCTGAGCGAGGGATCGGCCGATCAGCTCTACCTGGCCCTTCGCCTCGCCAGCCTGGAAGCCTACCTCGAAAGCCACGAGCCGATTCCCCTGGTGGTCGATGACATCCTGATCCAGTTCGACGACGACCGGGCCACAGCCGCCCTGCGGGCCCTTGCCGGACTCTCCCGCCGCACCCAGATCGTCCTGTTCTCACACCACGAGCACGTGTGCCGTCTGGCGCAAGCCTGTGTCGATCCCGATCAGCTCATCGTCCACCGTCTGCCGGGGCGGGCGCGTGCGCAGGTCGTCGAAGCCTCGAGCTGACGTGACTCGCACAGGGACCTGGCTTGTCAGGGTCGGCCTGTAAGAAAAAAGAGACTCCTCGGCCATCTCCACCGGAGTCGCCGTGCTTTTGAGCGCCGTGACCACGCCCGTTAGGGCGTCGGTTCAAACGGGGGAACCCCCTAACCTCGCCCGTGTTGAGCCTGTCCTTGCTGGAGCAGTGCGGAAACCTCGACGGTCAAAGTAGACAAGTTGCTATCGAGTATGCCCCAGACGACTTCATTCCGGATGACGTCATAACCGTGAACCAGGATGTTGCGAAAGGCAATGATCTTGCGTGAGTCCGTGATAGAGGCCAAAAGCTCCGGCTCGATTTTCCGCAGTCGGTTGAGTGCCTCACCGACGATCATCAATTGTCGCTCCACCGCAGATCTCAGCATCGGGTCGGCCTCGTAGTCCGCAAACGTCTTTCCCACGAGGAAAGAAGACAATAACACACAAGCCTGCTCCATGTCGTAGAGGAACTTGAGAGCTTCAAACTGCATAGAGCAATACCCGATCCGGTGCAATAGCCTGCAGAAAGTACGGGTTGCGAACCGCGGACAGTTCCACCAGGTCAATCTCTCGCCCAAGAAGGTCTTGTAGGGAAAACAGTAGGCCGAAGTAGCATGCTGCATGCTCCTTCGGCGGTAATGCCTCGTAATCGACAAGAAAATCGATGTCGCTTGTCGCCGTATCGAAACGATCGTTGACTGCCGAACCGAAGAGCTCAAGCGCTCTCACACGGTACCGCCGACAAAGACCGACGATCTCATTGCGTTTTTCGCCAATCAGAGGAGTCATCGACCGCTTTCTCCGGTTCAAACC
The DNA here is from genome assembly GCA_049579985.1 of Isosphaeraceae bacterium. Classification (GTDB taxonomy): domain Bacteria; phylum Planctomycetota; class Planctomycetia; order Isosphaerales; family Isosphaeraceae; genus Aquisphaera. The sequence continues at coordinate 8,374 of JBAUOX010001264.1, forward strand.
GTACTCTACCCAATCTTGCTCATTGTAACCAACAGTCTCGATCAGTGGCCCTTCTGGTAAGACTGCCCCACGTCGTAGAAAGCCGCGCCGTAGAAGTGGCGAAACGAAGGGGGGTTACGCGAATAGCCTTTCGATCGGCTGGCCGTCGGCAAGCTTGTAGGGGCGGCCGGTGAGGTCAGACATCTCCTTCCTGGGATCGAGGCCGAAGCGCCAGAAGAGGGTTGCGGCCAGGTCGGCGGGAGTGATGGGGTCGGTCTCGGGGTAAGCACCCAGCTTGTCGCTGGATCCGAACACGGTCCCGCCGCGGATGCCGCCTCCGGCAAGAACCACGCTATAACAATGTGGCCAGTGATCACGCCCGGCAGTGCCGTTGATGCGTGGTGTGCGGCCGAACTCTCCCATGGCGATGACGAGCGTCGAGTCGAGCAGACCACGCGCGGCCAGGTCGTCGATCAGGGCCGCAAGCGCCTGGTCGGCCGGCGGGAGCAAGACGTCCTTGAGCCGGTTAACGTATCAGTCCACTTTCTCCCACCGCAAAGGGATCGAAGCCAGAGGAGATCCTCGCCAGTTCGGGCTCGATTTTCGCTGGAACCCGCGGCTCCTTGCGTTTGCGGGGCATGGGTCAGCCCTCGTCCGCCTGCGGCAGTAGGTCGGCCACGGCGATCCGGGCGACCTCGCGGCCGTCGAGGACCACCGAGACGTCGTGGCCGGGATGGAAGACGGCGCAGCGGCGGTAGCCGACGGGCGGGGCCGGGCCGCTCGGCTCCGTGTAGACTTCGAGCTGGCCGTCACGCACGTTGACGAGCCAGTAGACGGGGATGCCGCCGCCGTACGTCATGGCCATGGCGCGATCGTCCTCGACGCTCGAATCGGCCACCTCGACGACCAGACCGACCTCGGCGGGGCCGGGATGGCGCCTGCGGTAGTCGGGCGGTCTTGCCCCGCGCCACCGAGACGTCCGGCTCAGGCTCGCTATCGCGATCGGGGATGCGGATGGGCTTCTCGATTCGGACGTGCCAGCCGGCGGCGAGCACGGCATGGATCGCGCGCCAGCAATCCTCAGAGCCCGTCGAGTGATTCGGTCCCTTGGTCATCTTCTCCACCAGGCTCCCTTCGATCAGTTCGAGCCGATCCTCCTTCTTGAACTCGCCCGAGGCGACCATCGCCTCATACTGCTCGACGCTGAGCCGGTAGGGCACCCGGCCCGGCGGCGGGCCCCCGCGAACCGGGGAGCGACCGCGCGAGCGGCGTTCCCCCGGCGTGCCTGGCGGCGTGGTGATCGTGGTCATGTCGGTCGAGCTCCCAGGATGGGGTGATGGTCGGGCTCCAGTTCGAAGTCTGGGCCCCGATGGGGCTACGGTACAAGGCCCCAATAGGGCCACGGCGATCTCTCAATTCAATTCAATAGGGCCACGGCCGCGCGCCCGTGGGAGTAAGCTCAAAGCAACCCGGCGTCAGTTCCGCCGCGGGTCGCACGTGGGCAGTACCGCGCTCGCCCCAGGGCGTCGGCGGCGAGGATGGCATCGGCGACCATGTCGGGGGTGACCTCAAATGGTTCATTATGAATGGTTTCGCCCGGCGCCGCGGCGCGGGCGGCAATCTGGGCGAGCGTGTCTTGGGGAAGATTCGAGAGCCCGACCTCGGCCAGGGTGATCGGCAATCCCACTTCCGTGGAGAAGCCCAGGACCTGCTCAACCGTCGTGCGGGATGAGCCTTCCAGGACCAGTTGCACGAGCAGCCCGAAGGCAACTTTCTCACCGTGCAGATAGTGATGAGTGCCGGGCGCCACGGTCAGCCCATTGTGCACGGCATGGGCCGCCGCCAGGCCGGAGGATTCAAAGCCCAGGCCGGAAAGCAGGGTGTTCGCCTCGACCAGGCGCTCCAGCGCGGGTGTGACCACCTTTGTCTCGACGGCTCGTAGCGCGGCCGCGCCGTCTTCGATCAGGGTCTTATAACAAAGCTCGGCCAGTGCGGCCGCGCTGTTTGTGGAACCGCCCCCGCGCATGTTCTTGACGTGCCCCGCGACGCACGTCCTGGCCTCGAACCAGGTGGCCAGCGCATCGCCCATGCCGGCAACCAGCAGCCGCGGCGGGGCCTGGGCGATTACCTCGGTATCGACCAGCACCAGGTCCGGGTTCTTGCGGTAGAAGCGATATTCCTGGAAAACCCCTTCGTCGGTGTAGATGACCGACAAAGCGCTGCAGGGAGCGTCGCTCGAGGCCACCGTGGGGCAATTGACCACGGGCAGGCCGAGGCCGGCTGCTGCTGCGCGGGCCGTGTCGAGAACCTTCCCGCCCCCGGCGCCGACGATCGTCTGCGCGCCGAGCTCCCGTCCTGCCGCCTTGACTCGCTCGATCTCGGTCAGGGAGCATTCGCCGCTGAAGCGATGGACGGCATGCTTGAACCCTGCCTCATCCAGGCTTCGCTGCCAGGCCGGCGCCAGCAACCCGATCACGGTCTTGCCCGCGATGATCAGGACCGGCCCCTCCAGTCCCAGGGCGGTCATCTCCCGTCCCAGCGCGGCTGTCGCGCCCTTGCCCTGAGTGTAGCGGCTGGGTGAGGTGAAGACGGAAAGCATGGCTTGGGTTCTCGTCGTGCAATCGGGTGACAATCGGCATCCTATCATAATCGATGTGAACCTCAGTTTGCACCTTGTTACCTGGCCGGGACAATGAGAGTCCCAACGCGCCTCCCAATCCAGAGATTTGGTGAAAGTGGCGAATAGATCAGTGGCACATGGCAGATGACAAATGGCAAATGACAAATGAACGTCTCGAACGATCCGGTTAGTCCGAGAAAATGGGTGGGACTTTGCGGGTTGGTTTCCTGCTGCGGGTTGGTGGTCGGCTATAATCAAAGGTGCCGGGTCCCTCGATGAGCCATGCCACTCAGCGATAGGTTGACCTCCCATGGACTTGAACTGGCCATCTCTGGATCGCCTCAGCATCACAACCCGGCTGATGCTCTGGTTCCTGGCGATCTCGCTGATTCCGTGTGGCGTGTTGACTCTCGTCAACAACTATCTCTCGGTTCGTTCCCTGGAGCGGTCTGTCCGGAGTCAACTGGCCTCGATTTCCTCGGCAAAGACCACCGAGCTCGATAATTACATTCGCGAGCGCCGCGGCAACATCGAGGTTCTGAGCAAGGCGACTCGAACCATCGAGACGACCGAGGAGTTTTCTCAGGGCATGGCAAAAGGTGTGCTCACGGAAGCCGCCCGCTTGCAGAAGGAGAAGGAATTCCATCCTACCGCCTTCAACTCTATAGAGGCCTACGG
>JBAUOX010001265.1:0-2101 GCA_049579985.1 Isosphaeraceae bacterium
CGGTTGTGGGAGACGGATTGGCTGATTCACTGCTCAACCAAGTCTATGAGACGAATCACATAGATTGCGTGATGCAGCACGCGGAAAGTCAAGCGACCCTAAATGACGTCTGTGCAATCCAGATCAAGTGCAGCAATGACCCTACGAAGCCTGTTGATTTGCAGCTTTGGGGAGGCGACGAGTTCACGGTATTCACGGATCCTGAGGACCCGCGATCTGCCTATGCCGTGGTTACGATTGATCGATACAATCAACGGACACGCTACAAACTTTGGTTTCAGGACGAAGTTAGGACCTTTCTGACTGACCAGTATTCGGCCGACAAGACGGCTGGCGCCCGAGTGGCGATGCAAACCCGCGCTCAGGAGAAGAATACCTATGGCTGCATCCCCTTCGCCTTCCTGCACTATCGAGCTCCTGTTCGACAATTCTGGACGCCTGGCCCCGGCACGTTCCTGCGTAAAGCCGAGCTCCGGATTAACGACAGGCTCAGCGAACTTGACGAGCTCATCAGCAAATATGGTCGCCCGATCGGGGTTTTTCGGAATGTCTCTCCAACCTACACGCCCGAGATCGGACCCGGCCGATTCTTGCGCCTCTGCCGAGGAGGCACCGGATACACCGGGGATGGCTACGCCGATGGCGGAGAACCTTCCGCCGAGTATCTCCAAGCTCAGCTAGCGATCGAGAGTATCTGGGTCGACCTCGAGAAGTACATGAAGCAGGTTGCCGCCGCAGTCAACCTGCCATTCACGGCCTTAGAGCTTCAGTACGATGACGCATCCTCTGGGATCGCCCTCGTGATCAAGTCTGCTCCGTTGCTCACGAGGGCCCGCCAGAGGCGCCCTGTCTTTCAGCTCGCCGAGCTGGAACTGGCCCGCACAATCCTGACATCGGCGGGAAACCACTATGGCCACGCCGAACTACTGGAACAGGCGAAGACCCTCGAGTTGCTGCTGGCCTGGGCCGAGCCCCGCATCCCGATCCCGGGCCCCGACCGTGACCAGTCCGACGAATGGGAGATGCAAGTCGGGATCAAGTCGCGAATCAACGTCTGCATGGAGCGCTACGGGCTGAACCATGACCAGGCCGTGCAGCGGCTCAAGGAAGTCGCTGAGGACGAGGAGATCGCGAAGAGTGTGCTTCCGCAGGAGCTGACCCCGCCGGCCTCGGAGACGATGCCGTCTGAACAGCAGGACGCACGGCAGGAAGAGCAAGCGGACGCGGACGCGACCCGCGGCGCAGAACAGGCCGACGAAGGCCCCGACCCGACGAAGGTAAGCGACTAAGGATGTCCGCGAAGCTGCGGATTGAAGCGAGGTAGCTGTGATCCTCCCCCTCGTGAACGAGGAGGCTTCTTGGGACAGCCCCCGTTGGAGCTTGATCTGGTGTCACCCAGTTGCCCGTCCCACGGGCCCGATCCGGGCCTTATCGCCACCTCCAAGGGTGGGGGCAATGCAGAGCGCCTCACGGCGTGTCTGGTAGGCCAACCCTCGGGTCCCGCTGGGTTGGTTACCAGCCAGGCGCTGCAAGGCGAAGGCAATAACTCAATTGTCCCAGGAACGACTGGGTTAACAAGCATCGTTTGGTTCTTTCAACATCGGAGGTGCGGACATTCCCCCGTCGCTTGAACGCGACGGTCCCCTGTCCGCGAACCTATGGCCAGTTCGCAGCAACGATTCATTTCGATCCCCGAGGCCGCAAGAAGACTCAGTTTGTCCGCGCGGACTGTGCGCCGGCTAATCGATCGGGGCCAACTCACTGCGATCGAGATTCCTGGCACCCACTCCAGGGTCGTGCTCGACGAGGTCGAAGCGCTCATCCCACCGGCGCTGAGAACCTGTCCGACATGCGGCAAGCCGGGGTATTCCTCTCAGCCCGGGGAAGACCAGCCAAGTAAACCGAGAGCAGGGAAACCCCCCCGTGGACGGCCCTTCCCAAAAGGGACAAGCGGAAACCCGCGTGGAAGACCGCCGAAAGCCGCTCCAGTCGCATCCCGTCGGTAGCGGTGACCAGCTCGGCGCGCGGAACCGCCCCGCACCGGCCAGCAAACTGCTGCAACCTCATGTCGTGAGACTGCCGACGGTGTACCAGTTGGCGG
>JBAUOX010001266.1:0-2552 GCA_049579985.1 Isosphaeraceae bacterium
TGGCTCATCCTGCGTTTCGGGGGGTTATTCCAAAATGCATGAGCGGAGGGGTATAATCCCGTCCTTGGAACCGGGATTTGGCGGATGGTTTCTCACTAACTAGGATGGTGTGTGCACGGATGCTGAACATCTTGAACCTCATTGACGATGCCAAGTGCTTTGAGACCGTCCGAGCGATGCGTTGGCCCCAAGGGGTGACCTGCCCCCACTGCGACTCTCCCCAAGTCACGAAACAGGGGCGCGACGAATCCCAGCCGGAACGACAAAAGTATGAGTGCACCGTCTGCCGAAAGCGGTTCGACGACCTCACCGGGACGATCTTTGCCGGTCACCACCAACCGTTGCGGGTCTGGATGCTCTGCCTCTATTTTATGGGGCTGAATCTCTCGAATGAACAGATCGCTCAGGAGTTGGATCTGAACAGTGACGATGCCCAAAAGATGACCACTCAGCTTCGTGAGGGCATCGTTGAACGAAAGCCGGAGGTCACGCTCAGCGGCGAAGTGGAATGCGACGAAGTCTATGTAGTGGCAGGACATAAGGGTAAACCCGAGGAGGTCAAAAAAAAAGGGCGGCTCGGGCGCCGCCGTCGGCTGAAGGGTGAACGCGGCCGAGGAACGCTGGAGAAGGAGAAACCGCCGATCTTCGGCATGATGCAGCGTGGCGGCGAGGTTGTCATCACGATGCTCCCAAACGTGCAACAGAAGACGATCGCCCCGCTGATCGAACAAACGATTGCCAAAGGAACTGTTGTCTACACCGATGAATATGACATTTACGATCGGCTGACCGAATGGGGCTACCCCCACCACACCGTGTGTCACTCGGCCGGGGAGTTCGCCCGCGACGAGGATGGGGATGGATTTTGCGAAATCCATGTCAACACGATTGAGGGCTTTTGGTCGCTGTTGGGGTCTTGGCTCCGACCGCATAGGGGGGTTTCTCAAGAGAAATTGCCTCTTTACCTGGGGCTCTTTGAGTTCGTTCATAATGTTCGAAAACGGGTCAAAGCGTTGCTGGGTGCGCTGATTGAACTGCTAGTCACGCCAACCCCCCGAAACGCAGGATGAGCCAAGCCTTATATCAAAGCCATTCGTGGGTAGCGCCATTCGCCCTCCCCCACGCAAGGGGTCAGGCTGTACCATTTCGTTTTGGGAACGAGCCGCCCGAACATCTCGTATCCTATCCACAGGGGACAGTTCTTTTGTGGGGTTCATGATGTTCCAGACTGCTCGCCAGTGCATTCCGCAGGCCGGGATCGCGCGGCGTCTGGACGTCTCCCCTCGTATGATCCGGTGTCTGGTCGCTTGCGGTTAGCTCACCACGCGCCTGATTCCTGGCTGTCAGGCCCGGGTTTCGACCGACGTTGACCGCTTGGTCGCCCAGTACACCTGCCCAACAATCGCCAGCGGCTGAGGCAGCATCCCGCCAGTGAATAACATCGAGGAATCGCCTCATGCGCCCGCTCAGCTACCGGCAGAGATTGTTCGTTGAGTACTACCTCGGTGAATCAAAGGGGTGCGCCGTCGATGCCGCTCGGCGAGCTGGTTACGGCACTCCCCACCCGGAGGGGGTTAGATTGCTAAAGAACCCTACGATTCGGGCAGCCATCGATGCCCGCGTCGTGACGGCGGCCATGGCTGCCAGCGAGGTTTTGGCCCGCGTTGCAGACCTCGCGTCCGCCGACTTGACGGAATTCATCGGCGTCGACCCAAAGGGCGTTTGCAAAGTGGACCTGAAGTTGATCAAACGACTGGGCCTGGGACATCTCATCAAGCGAGTGCGAATCAAGAAGGACGGAACCCAGGAGATCGAGCTGGAAGCCAAGCTGCCCGCCCTCGTCAAGCTTGGCGAACATTACAAACTCTGGAAAGGTGAAGCGGAGCAGCAACTCACCATGGTCGACGTGGCCAAGCACTTAGAGGCACGGCATGAGAAACTGCGAAAAGACCGAGAGGGTGGCAACACTGCTGGAGATGTGCCAGGACCAACCGGACCTATTCAATGAGCTGTTCTTGAACCGCCCTGCCTACTGGTCCCGGCAGAAGGACCTGTGCCGTTCGGTCGTCGAGTATCGAACCACGGTCGCGTATTCCGGCAACATGGTCGGCAAGGACTTCTGGATCGCGGGAATCGTCCTCTGGTGGTTGTTCACCAGGCCGAAGTCGCTGTGCATCATCACGGGGCCGTCGCAGATGGTGCTCGGCAGCGTGACCTTCAAGGAGATCAGACGGTGCCTCGACGGGGCCGTCCTCCAGTTCGGCGGCAAGCTTTCCAGCGGCCTCAAGGCCAGCCCGGCGGTGATCGAGATCGCTCCCGGCTGGCAAGCCCTGGGGTTCAGTACCACGAGCGTGGAGCGATCGTCGGGGCAACATGCGAAGCATCTCCTGGCCGTGGTCGAGGAAGCCTCGGGAGTCGAGGATTACGTCTTCGACGCGATCGACTCGCTGGGCTATGAGCGGCTGGTGTGCATTGGCAATCCGATCCGGGCGGAAGGCAAGTTCGTCGAGCTGATCCGCCAGGCCGACCGTGACCGGGCAGACAATATACCC
>JBAUOX010001267.1:0-8275 GCA_049579985.1 Isosphaeraceae bacterium
ACGGGTGACAAGATTGTAACTTTGTCCCACGAAGGTGCGCACGCGGCAGGCCAACCGGGACAGGGCGATGGCGTCGGGCAGTTCCTCCCTGACGACGTGACGACGCCCCAAAAAGCGCCAAACAAAGCCAATTTCAAATCAAAGCAAAGACTGGAATCAGAAGAACTTAAGTCAGAAACGGCCGGGGCGGAGGGGCGGAAACAAAGCCAAAGTTCCCAGGGGGAGACGAGGAAAAAGCCGAGGTCGCGCGATGGCCGACCGGCTCGGCAGAGCGGCCGGCGGCCGGTGGCCAGTGAAGCCGAAGGCAGCGAGCTGCTTCGTGCGGCGGGGGTTCCTCCACTCCGTCGTTCGGACGACCTTGATTCTCCTGGTGACGGGCAGATGAAGGGTCGCACGCATCGCGGATCCCCGACTGTCGGCGCGTCACCTGGAGACCTCCGGTCAGCCGAAGAATGGCCGCGACAAGTCTCCAAAGAAGCGTAAGATCAGGAGGAAGATTACGATCAGGAGGAGGAGTAAGAGCACGATCAAGATTGAGAGTCGGACGTTATGCACTCGCCAAAAGAATGCAGGAACGCCTGCTCTACCTCGTGCTCCTGCTCTTGATCTTAGTCCTCTTCCTGATCTTACTCTTCATCTTTCTCTTATGTGCGAGCCGCTTGTCAACCCGCCAATCAAGGGTTGACAGGCCACTAACAGCACGGTCGGATTCCGACAGCTCAGCCCGATGGGCAAGGCTCAGTGGGCGGGCTCGACCTGCCCGAGCTTCCTCACATCCCCCTCACGCCTGGTCAGACCGATGCGATCGAGATACTCGCCGATCGGCACAGCATATTTGCGGGTCGTGCCCAGCAGGTCGCGAAGGTCGGCCATGGTCATGGTCGGGCTGGCGCAAAGGCGCTCGATCACCCTGCGGCGGAGCTCGGCTTCGGCGTCGAAATCGAGGTAGAGAGCCGCTGAGAGCTCGACCAGCTTCTGCTCGTCGCGAAGCAAGGCCAGAAGCTCGGGAACAACCGCGGCCCGGACCCCAGCAGCGGCAGCCAGGCCGGCGGCCTCGGGCGGGCTCATGCCCCCCTTGCGAATCGACTCCAGGAGCTCGCTCTTGAGCCGCCGTTCTCCCTGGCTGAGCCTGGGTTCGTAGCCCTTGACGGCCACGGTGCGGGCCTCGACGATCACCTTGCCCCGAACCTTGAGCCGATCCACAATGCCCGAAATCAAGGCGTCGCCGCCCAGGTCCGGCAGCTCGGCGGACAGGTGAGCTCGCGGAATCGCCGAGAGGCGAGGCCGAGCTTCGTGCAGCCGGCCCAGGGCCCGCAACACCCGGTCCTCGAGGTCAACAACGAACTCGGCCAGAATTCGCAACGACCGGCGCGGACCGACCGGCACATCGACGAGGGCGCCGGTTTCGGTCAGTTGATCGAGCACCGGCGAGACCTGATCGATCGGCAGCCCGGTCTGGGCAGACAGACCGCGCTCGGTCCAGGGCTTGAGACCCAGGAACGCCAAGGCCGCGGCCAGACGCTCGAGCGGGTCGGCCGATCGCAGCCGGTTCAATCGCGCCATGGCCGCCTGGTCTCGCCTGCGGAGGCGGCGAGCCAGAGGTTGGAGCACGCGTCCACCCCCCAGTGTCGCGGGAGGGCTCTCCTCGCGGATCACGAACGGCTGCCCGTAAACGGCGACCACCGGCGCGGCCAGGAAGAGCTGGCCTAACTGGTGAGCCCCCGGCGCCAGGTCATTTCCCTCGAGCAGGGCCAGGGTCGCCGCGACCTCTGCCGTACCCAGGTGCACCCGGTAGCGGCCCCGGTGCCGGAGGGCACGAACGGCCTCACCCGAGCTCGCGACGTCCACGGAAAGGATGCGCGTCGCCTGCAGATACCCCGGCGCGGCCAGCTCCTGTCCCCGACCGATCTCACCGTGGTGCACGCCCACCAGGTTGATCGCCCCACGTGATCCGCGGCCGAGCCGCTCTACCGGTTGATCGTGACGGTGCAAACCGCGCACTCGCACGGCCCTGCCCGCGGGTTGCCACTCGAGGTCGTCACCGGGGCACACGCTTCCCGAAGCCACCGTCCCCGTGACCACCGTCCCATGCCCGGCCACCGTGAACGACCGGTCGATCGCCATCCGGAAAAGCCCGGAATCTTGCCGGACGGTGACGCTGTCGCACAGCCGTGCCAGCTCGACTTTCAGCTCGTCGATGCCCAGGCCGGTCACGGCCGAGGTTCGCACGACGGCCGCGTTCTCGAGGAATGTACCCCGTACCAGCTCGCGCACCTCATCCTCGACCAGGCTGATCCAGGCGAGGTCGGCCAGGTCGCACTTGGTCAGGACGATCAGCCCGCCGGCAAGCCCGAGCAGCCGGAGGATCTCAAGGTGCTCACGCGTCTGGGGCATCACCGAGTCGTCCGCCGCGATCACGAGCATCGCCAGGTCGAGCCCCGAGGCGCCCGCCAGCATGTTGCGCACGAACCGCTCGTGGCCCGGAACATCGATCAGGGCCAGGCGATGGGCGCCCAACGACAGCGCAGCGAACCCCAGGTCGATCGTGATCCCACGCTGTTTTTCGGCTGGCAAACGATCGGTGTCGACTCCTGTCAAGGCGCGGACCAAAGCTGTCTTGCCGTGGTCGATATGCCCCGCCGTTCCCAGGACCAGGTCGCGCTCGCCGCTTGCCATCGCCGTCTCGCCAGGAGTTCGATCCGACCGCCTCTTGATGAAGTCAGTCTAGCGGTTCTGTCAGGCCCTGGCGATGGAAAGCGGTCTGTGCAACGAAAGGCTCCTTTCTCTCCTGCGGCTGAACGAAAGCCGGCCGATGCGATCGGTCCCAAGGTGCAAGAGCCGCAGCACCGGGCGGTTCCGAGCCAGGTGGTCAATGTCGGCGCGGTCGGGACGCATTAATCATGATCATCGTGTACTCGGGCGCGAAACCGGCAACGTCGCTCTCCGAGTTGCCGGGCACGCTTGTGGAGAACGTGTAGGAGTCGCGGTTGGCTCCCGGGCGCGTGCTCGGAGGTGCGGAAGAAGGAAGCAGGCTCGAGGGCACTGCGACTTTGACCGTCTCGCCCGCGATCTGCACGGAGCTTGCGGGAAGGGTGGTCGTGGATATCGGTTGTTCCTGCGAGTTCAGCAAGGAAACCGTACCGGTGGTTCCTCCTGGGCCAGTGGTGACCTGGACCACCGCGTCGAACGAGATCCCAGGCCGCCCCATGATGGGACCAGGCGAGCTGGCACCGCCGCGATTGACCAAGAAGGAGTAAATGCCCGCCTGGGAAATATTGATTTGGCCCAGGACTTCGCCGGTGAACCGGATCTCTTGCTGAGCGTTGATCGTGGCATCGGCGCCCACGACATCCAGATCCAAAAGCTTGGGACCGGTGTAGGCCGAGTAGAACATCGGCGCCTTGAGGACACGGCTGCCGACGATGCTCTGGTACAGAAGGTGTCTTGTCAGGCTGAGCTCATAGAGGCCCGCGATTCGCCCGGAAGCGTTCTTGGGAAGCTGGCTGGAGACTACTGCCGGAGAGAGGGGCGGCTTTGCCGCCGGGGGAGATGGTGTCAGGAATGACAGCAGAGAGAGGCTCATCAAGGCTCGATCCTCGAGCGGCTCGCTCGCAGGATGGTGGAGTCGCCTGGTGCGCTGACCGGCCTCGCCCGAAGGTCCCTGCCCGAGAAAACGCGACATCTCCTGCCCTCCATGTCTGAACTGACCGGCGAACCAGTCAAGCAGATCCATTATTGCTCTATGCATCATGAACAGCCAAAAAGCAATTTGCCGACCAGCGTTTTCTGCTTCGAGATTCGGATTCTCGAGAACAACCCTCCTTATTTTCCAGACTTGCCAAGGAGCTTGTAGGCGCTCGCCAGTTGGTGCGCCAGGACGGCGGTCGGCTGGCCCAAATTGCGGGGCGCAACTGGAGCACGCGTTACGTCTCTAGCAACCATGAATTTCCCGCATTGCCTGATGGAATTTCATGGTATATCATCAGCGCGATGATCGATCGTCAGACTGATATCCGCTTGGTGCGCAACGCTCTCCGGCGGAGCCGCGTGGTGGCGCTGCTGGGGCCGCGTCAGTGTGGCAAAACGACGTTGGCCCGGCAGTTCGTTGCCGCGGATTCCGTCAATTACTTCGATCTCGAAGATCCTGGAGGCGTGGCCCGGCTGACCGAGCCCAATACCGCGCTGCGACCGCTCAAGGGGCTCGTGGTCATCGATGAAATCCAGCGCCGTCCGGAATTGTTTCCGCTGTTGCGCGTGCTGGCGGATCGCAAACCGCTACCAGCTCGGTTCCTGATCCTGGGTAGCGCCGCGCCCGATCTGCTCAGCCAATCCTCGGAAACCTTGGCGGGACGACTGGAAACCGTGCTCTTGGAGGGCTTTCGCTTGGGGGACTTGGGCCCTCGCGCCCAAAGCCGGCTCTGGCTGCGTGGCGGGTTCCCGCTGGCGTACACGGCGAGGAGCGAAGGCGATTCCGTTGCTTGGCGCCGTCAATTCCTGCAGACCTTCTTGGAGCGAGACATCCCCCAGTTGGGAATCCAGATACCGGCCGCCGCCCTGAGGCGCTTTTGGAACATGCTGGCCCACTACCACGCCCAAACCTGGAACGGCGCTGAACTGGCACGCGCGCTTGCCGTCAGCGAATCGACCGTGCGCCGCTATCTCGATCTCTTGACCGGCGTCTTCATGCTGCGGCAATTGCCACCGTGGTTTGAGAATCTCAGCAAGCGCCAGGTCAAGGCGCCTAAGGTATTCGTGCGCGACAGCGGTCTGCTGCACGCACTTCTGGGCATCGCCAACCAGCGGGACCTGGAGCTTCATCCCAAAGTCGGCGCCTCTTGGGAAGGCTATGCCGTCGAAGAAGTGCTCAAGGCCCTGCAACCGGACGAGGCGTATTACTGGGCCACGCACCAGGGCGCCGAGATCGATCTGGTGCTGTTCAAGCACGGCCGGCGCCTAGGGGTCGAGTGCAAGCGCAAAGACGCGCCCACCTTGACACCCTCGATGCGAATTGCCCTGAACGACCTGAATCTGGATCGACTTGTCGTCGTCTATCCCGGTAAACGTCGCTACGCGCTCTCCGACCAAGTGGAAGTCATTCCTTTGGTTGAAATGGTTGCTGCGGTAGGTGGTGCCGCAAGCCTGTTCAAGAAACCTCGTCGCTAACCGCCGCAGCCTGGTTCTTCGCCTGCGAGCAGGATCTGTCCCATTAAAACACAAAAAAAGACCTGGCATGAAATCTGGGTAGTCCAGGATAAATGCAGAGCATTAGGGGTATCCCAAGCAGAGCATTAGAGGTAATCCAACTTTCCCATGCCTCCCAGGTTTAGTGCGTGGCCAACTCTGGTCCTAAGAGGATCACCTTGATGATGCTGATCAGGTTCCGGCGGTGAGTTTCGTTGCCAACTGCAAGAAATCGCCCAACACAACCGGCTTGGCGATGTAATCGGTCGCACCTGCCTCCAGGCACCGTTCGCGATCTCCAGGCATCGCCAGCGCGGTCAAGGCGATGATCGGAACATCGCCGATGGCCGGAAGCTGCCGGATGCGCTGAACGGCTTCGAGTCCGTCCATACCCGGCATCTGAATGTCCATGACGACCAGGCTGGGCTGGATGCGCTGGACAAGTGCAATCCCGTCAAGGGCATTCGAGGCCCATTCGACGCGAAACCCCTTGGCGCACAGATAGTCGCGGAGCCCCTTGGCGTTGAAGGGATTGTCCTCGATCACGACCACGATTGCGTCTGTTGCGGGTTCATCCGCTCGGCGAGGGCCGCCGCCAGGTTCCCCCGCGGGCGTGCTTTCCGGTTCGGGTGCTCTTGATTCCTCGATCCAGGGGAGGACAACCGTGAAACGGCTCCCCACGCCTGGCTGGCTGTCAACCCGCGTATGTCCGCCCAGCAGCGTGGCGAGTCGCTTGACCAGTGCCAGGCCCAGTCCAGTCCCCGGGTAATTGCGTGAGAGCCGAGAGTCGAGCTGGACGAAGGGTTGGAACAGACGTGCCAGATCCTCCGGGCTAATGCCGATCCCGGTGTCTCGAATCGTGAAGCAGACTTGCCGGCCAACACGATCACCAGCGACTTCCAGCGCCACCTCGCCCCCTTCCGGCGTGAACTTCACCGCGTTCGAGAGTAAGTTGACGAGAATCTGCTTGAGACGACGCTCGTCCGAGATCAGGACGCCCACCGACTCATCGAAGTTCAAGGAAAGTCGGAGCCTCTTCTTGTGGGCGGAGTCTTTGACCAGGCGAATCGTTGCCTGGCAGAATCGTTCGACGGCGATCGGTCCCGGCTCGAATTCGATCTTGCCGGCCTCGATCTTGGCGACGTCCAGAATGTCGTTGATGAGGGACAGGAGGTGGCGGCCGCACTCCTCCACGTCGTGCAGGGCCTCTTGCTGCCGCGCGTTCATGGTGCCGTAAACCTGCTCGGCGAGGCCCTGGGATATGTTGAGGATGCCATTTAAGGGCGTGCGCAGCTCATGACTCATGCTGGCCAGGAACTCGTCCTTGAGCCGCGCCGCCCGCGACAGCTCGGCATTGGCCACAGCCAGCTCTTGACCGTGGAGCCTGAGAGCTTCCTCCATCTGCTTTCGCTTCGAGATGTCGTGCATGATGGTGGAATAGAATTGCAGGCTCCCCTGGGCGTCTGAATGACCGACGATCAACTGGGACGTGGGGATTGATCGACCATCCCATGTGACGAACTCGGTGTCGGCTTTCCAGACGCCGAGGCGCGCAGCCGTGGGCAGGCCCTCCTCCTCGATGATGCGGAGCGCCTTGGGCGGGTGGCAATCGCGAATCATCAAGGGTTCCGTTTCGGGGGATCGTCCCAGGGCTTCGCTGAAGGCCCGGTTCAGGTGGAGGACTCGGCCCGAGGGATCGGCGATCCCCACGAGATCAGGAGAGGCCTCCAGGACGGCGGCGAGCAGACGCACCTGCTGCTCGACCCGCTTGCGCTCGGCAATTTCTTGCCTGAGCACCCGGTTCAACTCGACCAGCTCTTCCTCGGCCCGCTTTCGCTCAGTAATCTCGGTCACCGTGGCCCCGACCGAGATGACTGTGCCATCGGCCGCCAGGACCGGGTAGTAGCTTGCGAGCCATGTCCGCCTCTCACCCGGATGAGCGGGAGTCATGCCTTCGATCTCCTGTCCGGTGTGGGGCCGGCCCGTCTCGAAGATCCGGCGCACGATCGGTTCGACCGTCTCGGCGATCTCTGGAAGCAACTCGCGAAGAGGTCGGCCGAGGTGGGCGTCGGCTGGAATGCCGTTGATCTCGGCCAGGCAGCGGTTGATCCGAAGGTAGCGGATGTCACGATCGAAAAAGGCCAACCCGATCGTGGCATTGGCCAGCATCGACTCGAGCTCGGCCGTCCGCCGCGCCACCACCTGCTCCAGGCTCGCATTGAGGTTCCGGATCTCCTCCTCGGCCGCTTTCCTCTCGGTGATGTCGCGGAGGAAGACCATGGTCCGTCCCCCTGCGCTGGGCCAATAAGCCGCATTGACCTCGACGGGCCAGACGGTCCCGTCCTTTGCTCGGTGCAATGATTCGAAGAGAGCGGAGCCATGCTGTCGAATCCTGAGGGTGTGAGCCGCGATCTCTGCCGGCTGTTCATTTGCCTCGAGGTCGGAGAAGTGCATGCCCACAAGTTCCTCGCGGCGATATCCCGAGCGGCGCACGCAGGCGTCGTTCACCTCGAGGATGCGGCCTTCCTCGTTCGCCATCAAGAAGCCGTCAGCGCACGTTTCGATCACAGCCCGATACTGGGCCTCGCGACGGCGGAGGCATTCTTCGGCCTGTCGTCGCATTTTCTCCTGGTCCAGATAGTCCATGGCGAAGGAGACCGAGTCGGCGATTTTCTGGAGCAGGCCGACCTCCCTGTCCCTGAAGACGTCCTTTTCTCCGGCGTATACGATGAACACGCCGCAAATCTCTCCCCCATGACGAAGCGGCAGGGCGGCTGCCGAGCGGAGGCCATGGGCGATCGCCCGTTCCCGCCAGGGCTTCGCCCGGGGGTCGCCCACGAAGTCGTGAATGATGCAGGGCCTCCCGGTTCGGACGCACACGCCAACGGGGCCTCGGCCTTCCGGCCGCTCATCGGCGTAGACTTTGATGCCGTCCAGATATCCCTCCTGGTCACCGGCGCTTGCGATCGGCACGACGGCGTGCGTCTCGGGGTCGTGCCAGCCCACCCAGACAACCTTGAAGCCTACGTGCTCGACGGTGATCCGGCAGATTTCCCGGAATAGATCCTCGCGCGTCGTGACGCGCAGGATGGTC
>JBAUOX010001268.1:0-2506 GCA_049579985.1 Isosphaeraceae bacterium
GACTCTAGACAAAATCGGCAAAACCGACAACGGCAATCTCAATGGCGTGCGGGTACGGCCACTGTGTTCAGGCGACCAGTTGTGGGCGAGATTCGGTGGAGCGATCAGTACACAAGTGTCACGGCCGCGATCATGGCCGGCTCGACCTGACGGATCACGCTGGCGGCGTACGCGATGTCCTGGCGCGTCAGATCGAGGTGAGTGCACGCCCGGATCACCTGGGACCCCAGCGCGGCGACGAGGATTCCCCGCGTTCTGAGATAGGCGACGACCTCGGCCGCCGATCCCAAGGTCGGGTCAACGCGGACCCAGACAAGATTGGTCTCGACCGGTCCCGATTCGAGCGCGAAGCCCTCGGTGTTCTGGAAGGCCTCGGCAAGCACCTGGGCACCGGCGTGGTCCTCGGCAAGCCGCTCGACATTGTGCTCCAAGGCGTAGAGCGCTGCCGCGGCAACGATTCCAGCCTGCCGCATCCCGCCGCCGAAGACCTTGCGCAGCCCGCGGGCATGCCGGATGGCCTCGGCCGATCCCGCCAGCGCCGAGCCGATCGGTGCCCCCAGACCCTTCGAGAAGCAGATCGAGACGGTATCGAAGTGCTGTGCCCATTCCCGCGCCGGGCGGCCCGTGGCCACCACGGCGTTCATCAGCCGGGCCCCGTCAAGGTGTATCGCCAGGCGGTTCTCGCGCGCCCAGTGGCGGATCGCCGCAATGCCTTCGATGGGGTGGATTCGCCCTCCGCCGCGATTATGCGTGTTCTCCAGCCAGACGAGTCGGGTCCGGACGTAATGAATGTCGTCCGGGCGGATGGCGTCCTTGATCTCATCGAGGGAAAGCAGCCCGAAGTCGCCCTCAAAGGTACGTGCGGTCACGCCCGAAAGCCGCGCGACGCCCCCGGCCTCGCAGACATAGACATGAGAGGTTGTCGCACACAGGAGTTCATCTCCCGGGCGGGTGTGCACGCCGACGGCGATCTGATTGGCCATCGTTCCCGACGGCACGAAGACCGCGGCCTCCTTTCCCAGCAGCTCCGCCGTGCGGGCCTCGAGCGCGTGAACCGTGGGGTCCTCGCCGAAGACGTCATCACCCACCTCGGCCTCGGCCATCGCCCTGCGCATCGCCGGGGTCGGCCGCGTCACCGTGTCAGACCTCAGATCAATCGGCGGACGGTTCATAGCGTTGTCTCTGCGGCTATTGGCAAGTCGGTTTGGGTTGCCCCAGCACTGGCCCACTCGGACATCGATTGTTTTCCCCTCTGCCCGGAAGGTCAACCCGATCATGGAATGGAAAGACGTCGGGAGACCCTGCCCGAACCAGCTACCGGCAGAGATTGTTCGTTGAGCACGACCTCGGTGAATCGTCGGGCTCCGCCGTCGATGCCGCGCGCCGAGCCGGGTATCCATGGCCTGAACAGATGGCTCGTAAAATGTTGAGAAATGTCGAGAAACGCGGAGTTCACGCAGCCAGAAACGGTCCGGGCCTGCCGCCCACCCCTGCTGGGGGCCCGGTGGCCAAGGCGGAGATGAACACGGCGGATCGCCTTGGTTCAGTTCAAGGGAGCGATCGAGCCGGGCCGGGCCCCCGCAGGGGAGGGGCGTAAGCCGGTAGGGTGCGTCGAGCTTGCGATGACGCACCGCTCAGCGTCCCGGTGCGTCTTTGCGACACACCCTACTTGCTGGCGCCCGGGAAACGTGGTTTGCCCCCAACGTTCCCGTGTCCTCGACCACACGGAATTGGGTTTGTTTCGCATAAACAACTCCCAATATATCGACGTTAATTCCTTGATGGCAAGTGGTTAACGGCTGATTCCGATTGGCTTTGTTCGGCGCTTTTCTGGCACCGCCAGTTCTCCGCCTTCCGCTTCGGTGGCCACTGACCACTCTTCTCTCGCCACCCGCCACCGTCACTCGCCACCATTCCTTACCATGGTTCCCATCCATCCGCCCGGCCAGCGGAGGTCGGTCATGCGCAGACCTTCCACCGCTTGGCGACTGCCTGCCACCGACCACCTGGTTGACAAAGAACGAACGGGGCCCGATCTCGACGAGCGGGTCGTCTATATTCAGTATGTCACCGAACCAGGCAATTTCTTCAGTCAAATCAATCCGTTTCTCCCCGCTCGCCGCCGCCCGACCGTTGACCATTCGCTCGTGGCCGGAGGCGCTCAACGCCAGGGGCTCCAGACATGCCGGCCGGATGGCTATCAGCCGGAATGGCTGTTCTCTCGCTGTCGCCCAAGAAAATACAGTGCATGGTAGGACTGATCGAATCCTCGGTGTACGATGAAGCAGGCGTTGACTTCTGATGGTCTGTATCTCGCTCCCCATCGTCTCAGGCCGTAAGCGAGACTTTGGGCGAAGAAAACCCCGGCTTCTCCGATGAACCCGGAAGACAGAGCCCGGCAGGACATCGACCGCCAGCTTGGACAATGCGGCTGGGCGGTTCAGGACAAGGGCCAGATGAACATCTCGGCGGCTCTCGGGGTCGCGGTCCGCGAGTTCCCGATGCT
>JBAUOX010001269.1:0-4516 GCA_049579985.1 Isosphaeraceae bacterium
GTGCTTTCTTGGCAAATCACAGCCTTATACAAGGCACGAAACGCGATCTGGGAGAAGGCACCGCAAGGGACGGGGACGTTGTTCCGCATTCGCATGCACGGCGGCGACAACGACCCGAACCACTTCCAGAACTTCAACCAGTTCTCGTCGCTCTATCCCGATCCGACCGTAGACATCCATGCTTCATTGGTAGCGTTTCTGTCGGGCATCAGCGGGTTCAATTGGGAGAAAAAACACGGCGGCCATTACGCCTGCGACCTGGGGACGGGATCGATGCCGGTGGACGTAGGAACGGCCGACCAGATCTGGACGGGCAATGCCTCACTCACCAAGCACGAGTACGTGAAGCTCTTGAACGAAGCTCGCCGGAAGAATGGTGAAGCGCCGTTGCACGACGGCGATGTGAGCCTAGCCACGTTTCAGAGTGCGTTTAGCCAACTCAAGAAGACGTTTGAGGAGGCTGAAAGCCGCTGGAGCGAGTGGCAACCCAAAGACTCGAACGGTGACTCTATTTGAAGCATCAACCTCTTGTGAACGTTTCATTTTTGTTCTAAAGCAATGGCGAGTCCTAGTTCGGGGACACCTTACCTAACTCCGAAAAATTAAGTATGGTGTCCCCGGAACTGCCCGGAACTCTGTCTACTTCCCCGAGTCGGCGAGTACCAGCTCAGCTTGGATCAAATCCTCGTCCTCCGCCGGATGGGTGCAGAAGCCGAGCTTGTCCAAGATCCGCAGCATGCCCCAGTTCTGCGACAAGACTTCGGCTCTGAGATAGCGCAACTGCTGATCGCGGCCGATGGCGACGAGCTGATGGAGGATCTCGGTACCCAGTCCACGCTGCTGGAACTCGTCGCGGACCAAGAGGGAGAATTCGGCCTCAGTGGTGCCGTACTCGCGGCTTAATTGCCCCATGGCGATGATCTCGCGTTCCCCGGTCTGCGGGTCCTTGTAGTCGGCCACCAGCGCGATCTCGCGGTCGTAGTCAACGAAGCAGATCCGGATCATCCGCTCGTGGGCGATGCGCCAGCTCAGCTTCGAGGTGTGAAAGTAGCGCAGGTAGAGGGCGACTTCGGACAGCTTCTCGTGGAACCGCACCAGCAACGGCTCGTCCTCGGGCCGGATCGGGCGGATCGTGACGGTCAGACCGGTCTTATCCGTCCACGGGGTGACGTACTGAGTCGGATAAGGGCGGATGGCGAAGCGGGGCAGCCGGTCCGCATCGATATTCGCCCCGTACAGAACCGCCCGGGCGTCCAGCGCGATCAGCCGCTCGAATACGGCGAGCAGCGGATTGATCTCGATCTCCTTGATCCGCCGCTGCTCGACCACCAGCGCGCTGAACCGGACCAACAACCGCTCGATCGCGCCCAGATCGACGGGACGGCGACCGCGGATCCCCTTCAAGGCCGGGAAGATCCGGGTGCCCTCCATCATGCGCCGCGCCAGCGTCGTGTTCAGCGGCGGCAGGGCCACCGCGTGGTCCGGGTGTAGTTCGGCCAGTTTCCCGCCCGTACCGAACCGGAGCACCGGGCCGAGCTGGGGATCGGGGCAGCAGCCGAGGAGGAGCTCGTAGCCGTCGCGCTGGATCATCGGCTGGACGGTCACGCCCAGGAAGTCCTCGGCGCCGACGTGCCGGCGAACAGACTGCTCGATGGCGCGATAGGCGCGGCGCACCGCCTTGGTATTGGTCAGGTTGAGCTGGACTCCGCCGACGTCGACCTTGTGCGTGATCGTCCAGGAGTGGAGCTTCAGGACCACGGGGAAGTCGAGTTCCACCGCGTGGGCGACGGCCTGCTCCTCCGTGGTGGCGACCCGGGTCGGCACGGCGGGGATGCCGTACAGCTCGAGCAGCCGTTTCGATTCGACTTCGGTCAAGAGGGTCCGACGCGAGGCCAAGACGGAGCCAATCAGGTTCTCGGCCCCGGCACGCTTGACGCCGTCGTCCTCGATCCCGGCCGGCGTCGGCGTCTCGTACAGGCCACGGATGTTCTGACTGTAGTGCCACATGTTGTTGAAGGCGCGGGCAGCAGTGTCGGGGTAGGGGAAGACCGGTATGCCGGCGTGGAGCAGGATCGATTCGCTGGCTGCGACCTCGTCCCCCCCCATCCAACTGGCCAGCACCGGCTTGCCGATGGTGGTACTCTGGATCCTCAACTTGTCGGCAGTCTGGGTCGGGTCGGTCATCGCTTGGGGCGTCAAGATCACCAGCAGGCCATCGGTGTTCGGGTCCCTGGCGACGACCTCCAGCGCCTTGCTATAGCGGTCGGGGTCGGCGTCGGCGAGCACATCGATGGGGTTGCCGTGACTCCAGGGCGGCGGGAGGATGCGGTCGAGCGACTCGATAGTCTCGGGCGTCAGGGGGGCCAGCTGGCCGCCGCCAGCGATCAGGGCATCGGTGGCGAGCACGCCGGGGCCACCCGCATTGGTCAGGATCGTCAGGCGCGGGCCCTTCGGCCGCGGCTGGGAATTGAGGACCTCCGCCATGCTGAAGAGCTCGACGATCCGGTCCACGCGCAACACGCCGCTGCGGCGGAAGGCGGCATCGAGCACCTCGTCGCTGCCGGTCAAGGATCCGGTGTGCGTCGCCGCCGCTCGGGACGCCTCCTCAGTGCGGCCGGGCTTGATGACGATGATGGGCTTGGTCAGGGCCACCTCGCGTGCCGCCGACAGGAAGGATCGGGCGTCGCCGATCGACTCCATGTAGAGGAGGATGCTCTGGGTATTCGGGTCGTTGCCGAGGTAGTCGATCAGATCGCCCCAGCCGACGTCGAGCATCGACCCGACCGAGACGAAGACGCTGAAGCCGACATTGGCTCGCAAGCTCCAGGCGAGGACCGCGGCGCCGAGGGCCCCGCTCTGACTGAGGAAGGCGATCTTGCCCGGCCGGGCCATGGCATAGGCGACCGTGGCGTTCAGGCCGGTCATCGGGCACATCACCCCCAGACTCTTCGGGCCGATGAGTCGGATCCGGCCGCGTCGCGCCTGGTCCATGATCTGGCGTTCAAGCTGCTCGCCGTCGGCCCCGATCTCCCCGAATCCGGCCGAGATGACGATGACCGCCCGGACCCCGGCGTCGACGCACTCGGCGATCAGGTCCGGCACCGTCGGCGCGGGCGTGGCCACGATGGCCAGATCGATCGGTTCGGGCACGTCCCCGATCCGGGGATGGGCTTTGATCTCCAGCACACACGGCCGTTTCGGATTGACGGGGAAGACGGTCCCGCCGAACGGGCTGTGAAGCAGGTTCCCCATGATCGTCCGGCCGATGCTGCCGGGCTTCTCGGTCGCCCCGATGACGGCGACGTTCTGGGGCGTGAGGATCGCCTGCAGGCCGCCTCCTACCTTGGTACCGATCAAGTTGGAAGCGAGCCTATCCGCGGACACGCTATTCGCGATGATGCGGCCTTCCCCACGGGCATCCTGGGACAGGGTAGTGAACATCTTCCGACCCTCCTTCAGCCTCTCGGGGGAGTGAAGGAACCAATTCGGCCCATCCCTTCCCGACCGGGGAGAAAAGCCGCGGTCGGGGATGCGATGGCGCACTGTACAGTGGCATGATGCTCGCGTCGCACAGCAGGGGCCACGTAGCCCGGGGCATTCCTCCCGCCATGAGCAGATTGACATTCCTAATTATGCGTGATCCGGCAGCGAGCATCAAGCAAAATCTTTTTCTTTCAGACATTTTTGACATTTTCCGAAAGAAAGGGCGTAACCGTCCAGTCCCCCATTTGGCATTAGATGTGCGATCCGGTTGCTCCATGGTCGTTAAAGGCATTGCAATTGCTGGCCATCTCAGTAACGTTGTTATCCATGAGCGAGGCTCCCGCCACCCCTGTAGCCCCTTGTCCTGAGTGCCTTCGACTCCGGGCTGCTGTGGACCAGGCCCGCAAGCAGATCGCCGAGCTTCAAGCTGAACTTCACGAATTGCGCTGCCGACTGAACCGCAACTCCTCCAACTCCTCCTCGCCTCCTTCGGTCGATCCACCGGGCCCGCCGGGCGCCCCTTCCCTAGTCGGCTCGGTCGGATCAGCTCACGTCAGGCGACGATGTAAGGCACGCCGTAGAGCGGAACGTGCGCGTCGCGGCTGACCAGCTTGAAGCCCTCGTGGCGGGCCTGGGCAATCAGGAGGCGGTCGAACGGGTCGCGGTGGTGAGGCGGCAGCGATTCGACGGCCAAGGCGTGTGGGATGGTGACCGGTAACGGCAGGAAGCGATTGGCCGTCATCGCCGCTTCGAGGTCTTCCGGGGCGTCGAGCTTCCCCAGGGCTCGCTTGATGGCGATTTCCCAGGCGACGGCGGCGGAGACGTAGACGGTGTTCTTGCCGTAACCGATCGCCTTGCGAGCGGCCTTCGAGAGGAGCTGGGGATCGTCGAGCCACCAGAGGAAGACATGGGTGTCGAGCAGGAGCGTCATGACGGCTCGATGCCGAAGGCGGCGGCGATGTCGTCGGGCAGGGTATCGAAATCGTGGGCGATGCGGACGCGGCCTTTCCACTGTCCGCCCAGGCGGGGCGAC
>JBAUOX010001270.1:0-2656 GCA_049579985.1 Isosphaeraceae bacterium
GAAGTTCACTCGACAAGACCTGCTGAATTGGCTAAAGCGTGCGTTGCCGCACTTCTTAGCAGCTTCCGCTGCCTAACGCCGGAGGCCAGGATCACCACGACGTTATTTGTGAAACGGACCACTTAGTCCCAAACGATCATTGAAATTGGCGAGAGTACATGTCTCAATCCTAGTGATGCGTAGCTCAGGTTGGGGCGCAAAGCCTTAATACACAAAGTCTTACACCACTTTAGAGTAAACAACATACGAATTCGGCTTGATGTTATTTCGTCGTTTCTGTAAATGTGGCTATGGTTATCTAACGCATGCGTAACGAGCGTAGTTTGACCGAAGTCTTTGACCCTAAATGACTTGCGTTACTACAGTAAATCCTGGAAACTACTGTTTAGAAGCTGTCTTTAGAAGCCCATGGAGCAACGCATAGCCGAAGTCTACACTTACCTCCGTTGTCGAAGACGACGAGGAAAGCACTGCTATCCCAAAAGGAAGATTGCGTGAGGCGCAATCTCCCAGAATCACGAAAAGCTATTTAGTCTCCAAAGAGGGCTGGCCGGGGTGTTCCCCGGCCGAGCCCAGTCAACTAAAGACGCCCACCAAGGTGAATGCCACCGCCGCTGGGAAGGTGAATGCCACTGCCGCTGGGCTGGCCACCCATGTGTCCGCCACCGCCGCCAATATGGCGGCCACCACCACCGCCGCCCTGGTTGGCCCACTGCATCCGCTGCCCGCCACCCTGGTTGGGCCAGCGCATCTGTTGCCCGCCGCCCTGGTTGGGCCAGCGCATCTGTTGCCCGCCACCCTGGTTGGGCCAGCGCATCTGTTGCCCGGCACCCCTGTAGTTGCTGGAGTAGGAGAATGAGCCCTGATTGGGCCCACGTCCGGCACCGCCCCTATTGACCCGGAACATGAGGTTGTTCTGCACCACGTAGTCGGCTCCGCCATAGGAGAGGGTGGAACCATCAGCATAGCCGCCATATCCGGCAGGGATCTGGTAGGCGGTTTGATCGACGACAGAGTAGCCGCCACCGCCGTCCGCATAGCCACCAGCCGGGATCATGGTCCCGTTGCCCTGGATCACGTAGTAGGCACCTCCGTAGGAGACCGAAGCGCCCACTGGCGCGCCTTCGTAGCCAGATGGAATCTGATAGGGCTGACCGGGGACCTGGGACTGCGCCGGGGTGCCCATCAGCACCAGCAATCCCAGGGCAAGAGCAGGATAACAGTAGTTCTTCATCGGAGCACCCTTCACGTAAGCTGTCTGGCACCCGGAATCACACTCGGGCGCACTTGGACACCGAGAGACCTCCCATGGCCTCTGCACGTTTGATGAGCGTTTGGTGGAGTCTGACCGAGCTTCAAGTTCTCTTAGGCGACCGGCAGGAATGTTTTCACCTGCGACGCGGTCCTCCCTAGGCTTCATCAGGCGGGAAGGCTAGACTGCTCCACGCAAACCGGACAGTGTTTCTGACCAGCGGCTTACGAGAAGCGCCGATAATTCGGCGCCCATTCGCTTTCCCAGCGTGCGGGGACCTGTTTGAGTTCTTGGGTGAGCTTCCACCTGCCGCTCTGCTCAACCCTAGGATACGAACGCGGCATTTCCGCCGTCCCGAGGGATCGGCGGCGTCGATTTCGTGGCACCAGGCGACACAAGCTCGAAATATTCACAAGCTCGAAATATTCAAGGACTTACATCAATTGAAAAATTTGTCGCAAGGACCAGTAACGAGAATGGTAAGGGGTCAGACCCGAATGGCGGTTCCTGAGCCCGTAAGTCTTTGCTTCCATGTCACTTACGCAGAAACACAAACGAATAACTTAGGAGTAAGTCTCGACGCGGTGTCTTGAGTCGGGAATTGGTATGGAAAGAAGACCTCCGGTGCTTGATTCTATGTCTGTGCAGGACACGTTCAAGCGACACGGAGGCCTCTCATGGCACACTCTACCACGGCCCGACTGCGGCACCAGATCTTTCGCCTGAACCAGGGAGAGCAAGCCGATCTGGATTTCGGTTTGGGCGAGATTCTTCCCCCCGAAGACCTCGCACTGATCCTCACGGAGGAAGGGGCCACATGGAAGACTATTATCTACACTCCCTTGTTGACGACCTGGGCGTTTCTCTGGCAGATGCTCAGTCCGGACCGGTCGTGCCGTGCCGCGGTCAAGCGGATCGCCGCGTGGTTGAGCTCCCAGGGCAAGAAACTCGCCAACGACAAAGACGACCCGTACATCAAGGCGCGGCAGCGACTGCCCGAAACGGTGCCGCTGCGGCTGATGAAGCACATTGGTCGGCGCTGTCATGAGCGGGCTGAGGCTGCCTGGCGATGGTGCGATCGGACGGTCAAGTCGGTCGATGGTTCCATGGTGAGCATGGCCGACACGTCCGCCAATCAGGCAGAGTATCCTCAGAGTCGGTCCCAGGCCCCCGGGTTGGGCTTTCCACTGGCGCGGTTGGTCGTCGTTTTCTGCCTGGCAACGGGGGTTGTGTTGGAGTCGGCGATCGGCCCTGCCCGTGGCAAGAAAACCGGGGAAAACACCCTGTTTCGCAGCCTTTGGGACAGCCTGGACCCGGGCGACGTCGTCCTGGCTGATCGTTGTTATTGTTCCTATTTTGATATTGCGATGTTGAAGCGGCGGGGCATCGATGTCGTGTTCCGCC
>JBAUOX010001271.1:0-1753 GCA_049579985.1 Isosphaeraceae bacterium
GATTTTCAAGAGCGCGAGCATTGCCGGCGCTTCAATGGGGCCACGGCGATGAAGCCGTGGAAGAGCTTGTGAGCACTGGACTTGCGCTCCGGAAATGACTGCTTCAATGGGGCCACGGCGATGAAGCCGTGGAAGAGGACTCGACTTGGCGGTCAGGGACGGGCGAGGCAAATCGCTTCAATGGGGCCACGGCGATGAAGCCGTGGAAGAGGTTGGCCCTGGACGGTTCATGCGATTGTGCCGTGGCGGCTTCAATGGGGCCACGGCGATGAAGCCGTGGAAGAGCCCTCGACAACGAAAGGAGCGACCCATGAGCCGCAGGCTTCAATGGGGCCACGGCGATGAAGCCGTGGAAGAGGGCCCGCCCCCCGGACCTTTCGGAGCAAAGGACTTAGGACCGGGTTTGCGAGAGGGTCGACCCGCGGGGGTGTCAAACCGATCGCGAGCTCGGGCGATGAAGTCGTAAAGGCCGAGGGGAACGAGCTTTGGGCGCAGCGAGAGGCGCATGCAGGGCTTTTTCGAGCTAACATCCTAATTGCCAACGAGCTGTGTCCAGGATGCGGCCTACTCCACATTTCAGCACCTCACCGCTCGCGGGTCAAGGGACGAGAAAGGCCGCACCAGCCGGCCAGCCTGGCGCGGCACACGGGACGCGGCGGTTAAGGGCGACCTCCGCGGCGCAACAGCTTACTCCACATCGCCTGCGGGAAGGAAGAGCCCCGGGCCAAGGTCCCGGAGGCCCTCGGGTACTTGATACCGCCGATTCTAGGCGCGGATGCCGTGGCAGAGGACTTAGGCGTTTCGCAGCATCAATCTTCCTGTCAAGATTCCGTTCGATTCGAATTTCTGGGCCCCGGCCTCGTGGGTCCGCACAACGCCCGTCAAGTGCCTGGCTCAGCCGATGCACTGGGCAGGGGTGAAGTTGGGCGTCTTTCCCACAAGGATGCGGCGTGTGCGGTACACGGCGACGACGCCCTGGGCCTTCAACAAGGCGATATCGGCGTCTCCTAGCGGGTCCTTCTGGAGGACCGGGGAGCCGAGGAACGATCGCACGACGCGGAGGGAGAGCCTGACGCTCCAAAGCGGCCAGGTCCATCGCGTGTTCGTGCTCCTGGTCCCCGTGAAGCCGACGGTGCGCAGTGTATTCGCTTCGGGGAAGGATGGGAAAAGCGGGATGGCCTCCAGGGCCAGACGGTTCGCGCCAAGCATGCCGCCTCGCGTCTTACGATCGGGGTCGCCGGCGGGCTTGTTCCACTGATGCGCGTGGCGACGGTCTTCGCTGGGATCCAGATGCAGCGACTGGTTGTCAAGGGCGTCGGAATAGTCCCAGGGATGGAAGACGGCGCGGCGGAGATGCTCGCGATTCGTTCGACTGATTACCGACGACAGGTTCCCGAAGAAATAGTCGCGACGCGTCGTCTGCAACTGGTTGATGGAATCGGGGGGTGCGAAATCGCTCGCGAGCGCGGAGGTCCAATCCATCCGATCTCGGTCGGTCCCGGCGGCGATATCCTGGATGAATCTTCGACGGGCCTGTCCATCGTCCGAAGCCGAGTCGAGCTTGCTGAGCAGATTCGCCGGATGGTCCTCGATGGTTTTAACGAGTCGCTGGGTCAACGAGGTAAGGATCGCGTCCTCTTCGAGCGTCGGGCCTGACGACGGGTGGAGGACGGGAGCCCACGTCCCGTCCGACGACGCCCAGCTCATGCGGAGGTCTTCTGAGCCGCAGGCTTCGTCAAGGACCCGAAATAGG
>JBAUOX010001272.1:0-7485 GCA_049579985.1 Isosphaeraceae bacterium
TGTTCACTCGGCAGCAGATCCTCGACGGGCAGGAGCAGTTCCTCACTTACGGCCTGATGCAGTTCGGCACCGTGTACGGCCACGGGGCCTACCTCGGCCCCGACTTCACGGCCGATTACCTGCACCGCATGGTCTTGCACATGAACAAGCGGTATGGCGACGACGAGGCGGCGCGGGGGCGGACCCGGCGCGAGCTGCAAGCCAACCGCTACGACCCCGCGACGGGGACGCTGGTCTGGACCGAGGGGCAGGTCTCGGCCTTCGAGGAGATCCACCAGCACTTCGGCGAGCTGGTGTACGCTCGGAAGGCGAGCGGCGAGGGGCTCAAGGCGGGCATGATCACCGACGCCGGGGATGCCCGCGCGATCACCGCATTCATCGCCTGGACGGCCTGGACGGGCGTGGCCCGCCGGCCCGGCAAGACGTACTCTTACACCAACAACTGGCCCGCCGAGGAACTCGTCGGCAACACGCTCACCGGCGAAGCGATCATGTGGAGTGCCCTCTCGCTGGTGATGCTGCTGGGCGGCAGCGGCCTGGTTCTGGGCCTGTACGGCCGCCATTCCCGGGTCGTCGGCTGGCACGAGACCGAGGAGCGCCAGGTGCGGTTCGTGGCGCCGTCCACCGTGGCCCTGACACCGGCCCAGCGCGTGACCGCCTGGTTCTTCCTAGTCGTGGCCGCGCTCTTCCTGCTCCAAAACCTGGTTGGTGGCGCTACAGTCCACTACATGGTCGAGACCGGCGGCTTCTTCGGGATCGACCTGCCCAGGCTGCTCCCCTACAACCTGACGCGAACCTGGCACTTGCAGATGGCGATCTTTTTCGTGGCGACGGCCTACCTGGCCGCCGGGATCTTCCTCGCGCCGCTCATCGCCGGGCGCGAGCCGCGCGGGCAGGGGCTGCTTTCCGCCTTGCTGCTGGGCGCTCTGGCGGTGGTCGTCTTCGGCAGCCTGGGTGGCGAGTACCTGAGCTATCACGGTCTCTTGCCCCGCGGGCTGCGGTCGTTCTTCGGGGCGCAGGGGTGGGAATACCTCGAGCTGGGGCGGTTCTGGATGTACCTGCTGATCATCGGGATGGTGCTCTGGGTGGTGATCATCTACCGGGGGCTGAGTCCGCGCCTTGCCGTGGAGAGCCGGGGCAACCTGCCCTGGTTGTTTCTTTACAGCTCGCTGTCGATCCCGGCGTTCTACGCGGTCGGCCTGCTCACCCGCACCCAGTCTCCGTTCGCCATCGGCGACTTCTGGCGGTTCTGGGTCGTCCACCTCTGGGTCGAGGATTTCCTGGAGCTGTTCACGACGATGCTGGTGGCCTTGATCTTCGTGCTGATGGGGATCGTCTCGGAGCGGTTCGCCACGCGGCTGATCTACTTCGACGTGATGCTCTACTCGGTCGGCGGCGTGGTCGGGACGCTGCACCACTGCTATTTCAGCGGCGGCCCGGCGGTCGAGATGGCCCTGGGGGCGTTCTTTTCGGCCGCCGAGGTCATCCCGCTGACCTTGCTGACGGTCGAAGCCTGGTCGTTCCTCCAGCTTGGCAGCCGGCAGCAAGCCGGCGGCGCGCCGGCGTTCCCGCATCGCTGGGCCGTGTTGTTCCTGGCCTCGGTCGGGTTCTGGAACTTCCTCGGCGCCGGGGTCTTCGGGTTCCTCATCAACATGCCGGTCGTGAGCTACTACGAGATCGGCACGCTGCTGACCTCGAATCACGGCCACGCCGCCTTCATGGGCGTGTACGGCATGCTCGCCCTGGCACTTCTGGTATTCTGTACGCGGTACCTGGCTCGGCCTGAAGACTGGAGCGAGGGGCTGGTGAGGTTCTCGTTCTGGGCGACCAATATCGGCCTGATGCTGATGATCCTTGGGCATCTGTTCCCGCTGGGCGTCTTGCAGCTCGGCGACGTGGTGACCAATGGCTACTGGCACGCGCGAACGGAATGGTTCCGGAATTATCCCTGGCTTTCGTGGGCGCGGATGCCGGGCGATGTGGTGTTCATGGCCGGCTCGGCCCCCTTGGTATGGCTGACCCTCAAGGTCGCTTTGCGGACGCGGCGGACCGCGGCCCCGGTCGACCAGACGGGAGCCCCGCTCGTAGCCACACTCTATACCGAGATCACTCCGGCCGGGGCCGCCGCGCGGGGCTGAGCCGGACGCGACCAGACCCGACCCGACCCGACCAGACCGATCGACCCGGGGGTCTTCCTCGATGCTGCCAGCAGTGACCGCATGGGGCTTCACGCTCGACCTGGCGCTCGTCCTGCTTCTGACCTACCTGCTGGTCTTGTGGGCCGGCGGCTGGGTGCTGGAGTTTCTGGCCAAGGCCCACTTCCATCGCGCCCAGCGGTATGCCCACACCGGGTTCGCGTACGATGTCGCACTCGACCGGTATGAGTGCCCACAGGGGGAATTGCTGACCCTGCACACCTTCGACGACAGGAACAAGCTGGCCATCTACAAGGCCCCGGCCTCGTCGTGCAACGAATGCGTGCTCAAGACGTTCTGCACACCCCATGACGAGGGCCGGCAGGTCTACCGTACCCTGGCCGAGTTCCATGAGACCGACGTCGGCCGGTTCCACCGCTGGCTCTCGCTGATCATCCTCGCCGTGGCGCTCGCCTTCTCGGCGGGGGGCATGCTCGCCTGGTGGAACAAGCCGGGCGAGTGGCTGCTCGTGATCGCGACCGGCGTCAGCCTGGTCCTGCTCTGGCTCGACGTTCGCGACGCCCCGGATGAAGCCGGCAAGAGCTCGGGGCGGCTCGAGGATGCCGCTGGCGACGAGTGGCGCCTCTTCGGCATGGACCCGCCGGCGAGGTAGAGGCTGCATCATGACCATCCGATCGCGAAATGCCCACATCGGGAGCCGGCGGCAGTCGACATGACGTATCTCAGCGGTGACGTATCGGCGACCGTAATCATCGCGCGTTCGCATCCCGGAGGGCGGCCGCCTGCGTCCGGGTCTCCTCGGCGCTGACACCCGGCGAGACCTTATGACGCTTCAGGACCCCATCCGTCTCGTAGCGGTCCAATCCCAGGGCCTCGGCGAGCTGGTGATGCGCGATCCTGTCCCGACGGTAGAGCTCGACGAGGAATGCCTCCTTCGCCTCCCGGCCAAGGTCGGCCCCGTCGCCGCGAAGCTCGTGTGCGATCTCCGGCGGTATCTCGAAGCTGATGGTCATGGTCTCTCCTCGGTGGCCGACGGCGCGTCAAACGGCGATCGATCCGAATCTAGCTTACCGCACGGGCCCCGGCCTGGCAAAAAAGTCGGCTAGCAAGTCCCGGGCCGGCAAGTCCCGGGGACACCATACCTAACTGCAAAAATGATTTTTTTAGTTCCGGGGACACCATACCTATACTGCAAAAATGATTTTTTTAGCCTTGCATTCTGAAGCGGCCTCATGATAAAAGTGGCCCATCATGTGCGTACGCCCTGTGCCGGCGGTTCTAGCCGATCGCGGGACGACCTCACCAGGAGACTCAGTGATGAGTCGTTCCAAGGGCCAGACGGCGCCCGCACCGGTGCGCTCCGACGACCGGTTCCCCTATCTTGCGCAACTCCCCCCGAAAGTCCCGCCGATCGAGGGGCCGTTTGATGAGAAGTACCCGTCGCAGACCATCGGGCCGCCGACGATCACTTACTATTTCCCGATCCCGTTGGACGGGTGCAATCCCACGGGGGTCTTTTTTCCCCAAAGGTTCGGGTTCCAGGGCGATATCGACGTCATCCTCTACTTTCACGGATGGAAAGACGGCGAATACCTCAGCGTCAAGACGATCGACTATTACTGGTCCGGTCGCTTCCAAGACATCAAATTACGCGAGGACGTGAACGCATCGGGCAAGTCGGTGGTCCTGATCGCGCCGATGCTGGGGGATAAACCGGGCAGCGTCCAGACCGCCGACATGGGCATCTTCCGGAACCCCGGAGGGGGCGACGACTTCCTCGAGGAAGTCAGGAAGTGGATCGGCAAGTACGTGCCTCAATACAAGGGAAAGGCACCGAACGTCCGCAACGTCGTCCTCGCGGGGCACTCGGGGGGAGGGGTGATCCTCGACATCCAGGCGCGGAGCATGAAGGCGAACGTCTGCGAAGTTTGGGGGTTCGATTCGATGTACGGACAGAAGAGTGCATTCCATCGCGATGTCGTCCAGGACTGGCTGGACGCTGCGAGGTTAAGGCCCAAGACCAAGTTCTTCTTCTCGTCGACCTCCGAAACTAGCGGCAACGCCGTCGATCTGGACAATCGCGCGAAGAAGCAGGGATTGGGCATGTTCTCAATCGAGGTGTTCTCCGGCAGCAGCGCATCCCTGCCCAAAAAGGGCGCGAAAGGCAGTGAATGGAACCAATTCACCATGGCTGTGAGCAGCAGCTGGCACTACGAGACCATCACCAAGAACTTCTTGATCCGGGTGAGGAACGCGAGCTGCCTCTCCTGAATCCGCCTGGCTCCTTTCTTATCGTCCTTGGAGAGTACGTCTCGGCGTGGAAACGGCCTGAATCCCCTGGAAAAGCCTGAGGCTCATCCGGGATTCCAGGCGGCTACCCGACCAGCAGGCCGATCAAGGGAGGGAAAAGGGAACGTCACTGATATCAAGTGTTTGAGAGGGGAGAGAAAAGGGGACATTACTGGGATGGGAAAAGGGACATCACTGAATAGCACTTGCTTAACCCCAAAGCCGCTTGCTCCAAGCGTTTACGTGCATGCCCCTGAGGCTCCTTCCGCTCACGAACGGTCGATGTCAGTGACGTCCTTTTTTCCCTCCTGCAAGCGCGTTATACCCTCTCCTGAGCTGGGACCTAACCCCAGAAGTCGGGCCCTTAGCCGCCCCCGGTTGTCCCGGCAGTTGACGGGCCTGGACATTCGCGGCCCAACCTGATAAAAGCAGCACTAAGGAAGATCTGACATCGGGCCACCCTGCCTGTCCCGTTTGGCGCGGACCGGCGTATGAGTCGGCAGGCAAGATCCGCATGTCTGTCCAGTCATGGGGGCGGTCGCTCGTCGGCGCGGTCGAACGTCCGCGAAGCGGCCGCGAACTGCTACCTCGTCTAGCACTTCGGTTCGGGAGGAGCTTCTCGTGGCCGGAACCCCAGTCCACATCAAGGTCCGCAACCGGCTCAAACACACGGACAACGTTTCAGGCGCCACGGTGAGCGTGTCGAGCACTGCGGCGGGAGGCAGCTCTGCGACCGGCACAACCAACGCGAGCGGTATCGCCACGCTCAATCTGACGGGGCTCACGGTTGGACCGTTCACGCTGCGAGTCACGCCGGCTCACACGACAACCGACCCCGTCGGGCCCGACATCGCTCGCACACCGCCGGCGCCGGCACGCATCTTTCGGTCACTCGCGGCGGAGGTCACCCTCTCGATGGGCCGGATCGCGACGGCGACCGTCGCCCCTGGCCAGTCCAGCAACGGGGCCGTCGCGGTCGGATCGAATCCGAACCTCATCGTCGATCTTCAGCCTGTCTGGATAGCCTCGCCGAACAAGCATAGCCGCGGGTCCACGTCCCTTGACCTCATCGTGGTCCACCACACCGCCGGCCCGCTGATCGAACCGGCGATCAACACCTTCCTGAGCTCGAGCGAGAAAACCAGCGCCCATTACGTGATCGACACCGACGGCCAGATCGTCAAGATGGTGCGTGACGAAGAGTCAGCCCACCAGGCGGGTGTCAGCTTCTGGTCGGGCGTGAACGGAGTGAACGACAACTCGATCGGCATCGAGATCGTGAACCGGAGTGGTGCCTACCCTGCGGCCCAGTACACCGCCTTGCTCGGCCTCCTCGACCGATTGCTGGCCGCCCACACCGGCATCAACCGGCGGCGAATCGTCGGGCACAGCGACATCGCCACCGACGGCCACCACGTGCTTGGGCGAAAGAGCTCCGACCCGGGCCTGGAATTCGAGTGGACCCGTCTGGAGGCCCGCAACCTGGGGATGGTGCCCGCGAGCGGTCCTCCATGGCTCCTGATGTACGGAGGCTTCTTCAAGGCCGTGCCGGCAGGGTCGTTTCGCAAGGGGGATAACGACTCGCACCACCGCTTCGGTGGAAGCACCACCGTCGCAGGAGTGACGGGGACCCCGGTGCAAGAGATCCAGGAGGACCTCAGGGATATCGGCTACTCGGTCGGGACGCCCGATGGCGACTTCGGCCGCAAGACCGAGGCAGCCGTGGAGATGTTCCAGGAACACTTCTTCTCACGTCCGCGCCAGCGTGGCACCAGGCCCGATGGAAGGGTGGACCAAGCTACCGCGGAAATGATCAAGCGTGTCCGGCCCTGAGGCGCGTGCGGCTCTTGGCAAAGGAGGGAAAAAGGGAATAGTGCCACCCGGCCTCCGGACAGGTGTCCTTTACGCGAAACGGTGTTTACCGGGGTGGGCAGAGCCCTCCATCCTTGAGAGCTGCGAGGCAACAGCCGGTTCACCTGTCACTGCGAGCGCAGGAGGATATCATGAGCAACTGTAAACTGACCGAACAGAAATCCACTAAGTTTAAGGGCAAAACCCTTTTCACCGACGGCCCCGACTGCATCCAGTCTACAGCGGTCTATGTTTCAGAAAAGCACGATAAGACTGAGACGTCCGCTTGGAACGTCATCCTTTGGTTCCATGGCTGGCACGTCAAGGACTTCAAAAAGAATATTTTTGGTGACGATACAAAAGGTGGCAACAACAAGCTGCGGGAGAGCGTAGACGCGGCCGGCCAGGACGTGGTGGTCATCGTCCCGTGGCTCGGGTTCAAGAGTAAGGTGGATGGCAAGATAGTCGATAATGGTTATGGGCTGGGAAATCTAGGAAAGAAAGGAACAAGCGTTAAAGACTATTTGGACCAAGTGCTCGGTCTAATTAGCCACGGGATGGACAGTACAAAGATTGACAAACTCGTCCTGGCCTGTCATTCGGGTAGTGATGGTTTGATGCGAGCTGCCACCAGCCAACTGGGCGAGGACCTAAAGAAGAACAGGTTAAAGGAATGTTGGGGATTCGACTGCATCAACTCCGAGGGCCAGATATTTGGCACTTGGGCGGACGGGCTTCCATGGGTATCCTTCTACTTTTATGTTGCGCTTGGCAGCATCGATTACGGTAACTTTCCAAGCCACTTGATATATGCCTACGGAACGCCGCAAAAGCCGAGAAAGCCGCCTATGGCCAAGGTCTTTCTGGCCCCTGCGGTGAACGGCCCTGACTTGATAAACGTTCCCGACGACCAGGTCATTGAGTCCTTTGATGCCATCCAAAAAAAACAACAAGCAGCGCTCAGCGCTTATGAAAAGCTGCGCCTGGAACTCGATCCGCTGCTCGATTCAAAGAAAGGAGATTGGGAGACCGAAGTCAAAAAGCACCACTTGAAGCAACACTACGAGGTGGTCCAGGATCTTCTGAAACCGCGCATCGAACGTCTGTTTACTAAAAAACCGTAGGCGCTCGCCAGATGGTGCGCGCGTCTGGGTAAGGAGCGTGGCCTGGGTGAGCCCGTCTGGGCCGG
>JBAUOX010001273.1:0-2180 GCA_049579985.1 Isosphaeraceae bacterium
GTACTCCCTGGCCCTGGCGGATCCTGGGATAATCGGTGAAGAAGCTCTCGACGTAATGCTTGACCGGCCCCTCGCCGCGGTAGACCGACGTGGCCACCTCCAGGTAGTGGCAGCTATCGCCGGGCACAAGGGGTAGGTTCCCACCACAGATCCAGACCGTGGCCCGGATCGCGTAGCCGACCCAGAAGATCACTAGCCAGACGCGACCGTGTCCGCCCAGGCGAGCAAACATCGCGAGCCCGAGAACCGCCAGCGCCGTGCCGATCGCCAGGTGCGCGCGCACCAGCAAGAGCTGAGACGGACGGCGGATCCGCGCCAGCATGGGAATCTCGTAGAACAGGTGCGCGACGAAGTCGAACGCTGGCGTGATCCAGCCGGTGCGCCAGTCGGCCCAGGCAGCGGCCACGGCCGCGCCCGCCAGCACCAAGCTGATGACGCTCCACCACCCTCGCGACGGAGTCCTCACGCGCGTTGGCCCTCTGTGGTCCCGAGTCCGGCAGAACGGGCTTGACCCGCAGTCATCGCCTGCCGGCCCCGAGCATGGCCTCGCGACGGGCGCGGAACTCGCTGTCCGGTTTCCACTCGGGAAAGCGGTCCCCCTCTGCCACGCGATACCCGACTTCGAGAATGGCCTTCAGGTCCTCGGCCGCACCGGAGAGGTCCCAGTCGGGTTTCACTTCGTCGCTGACCTTGTGATAGTTCTTCTCGGTGTACTCATCCTGCTTTTGCTTCGCGTAATCGGCGGGCTTGTCGATGTATTGCCGGCCGCTCTTGGGGTCGAGCGCGGGGACACCTTGTTTGGCGAACTCGAAATGGTCGGATCGATAGTAATACCCCTTTTCGGGCTCGGCGTCAGGCCCGACGGTGCGCCCCCGGGCGCGGGCAACCTCGACCAGCAGGTCGTCCAGCGTTGACTGGCCCATGCCAATGCTGATCAGGTCGCTGGTTCGCCCCCAGAGGTTGATCGCGTCGAGGTTGATGTCGGCGAGGGTCTGTTCCAGGGGGTAGAGGGGAGCGCTTGCGTAATACTTGGAGCCAAGCAGTCCCTTCTCCTCGGCGGTCACGAAGAGGAAAAGCAGGGAGCGTTTCGGGGCCGGTTTGATCTGCGTGAACGCCCGGGCGATCTCGAGCACCGCGGCGACTCCCGAGGCGTTGTCGGCCGCACCATTGTAGATCTGGTCGCCCTTGAGGTTGGGATCGATTCCGAGGTGGTCCCAGTGTGCCGTGTAGACGACATACTGATTCTTGAGGGCTTGGTCAGAGCCTTCGAGCCTGGCGATCACGTTATGCGACTGCACCTGGCGTGCCTTGACCTCGATGTCGAAACGGGCCTTTGCGTTGAGCACGACCGGCCGGAAGTCGCGGCGGACGGCAGATGCCTTGAGTGCCGCGAGATCCTGGCCCGCCGCCAGGCAAAGTGCTTTAGCCGTCGGCGAGTCGATCCAGCCCTTGACCGGCACGGCCGGAGCCGGGGCGACGTAGCCCGACGAGACGATGTCGAAGTTCTCGCGGCTCCAGCTTCCCTGGACCACCGAGAACGGGTATCCTGCCGGTCCGTCCTCGTGGACTATGATGGCGGCCGCGGCCCCCAGCTTCGCGGCAATCTCATACTTGTAGGTCCAGCGGCCGTAATAGGTCATCGCCCGGCCCTTGAACATGGCCGGGTCGAGCTTGGATGGATCGTGAGGGTCCGGAACCGGGGGATCGCCCACCAGCATGAGCAGCGTCTTGCCCCGGACATCGAGGCCCTTGAAGTCGTCCCAGCCGTACTCGGGTGCGACCACGCCGTGGCCGACGAAGACGACTTCCGAGTCTTCGAACTTCGGCTGCTCACCGGCCCGGCCCGGCATGGCCACGAAGTTCTTGGGAAACTCGAGCTCACTTGTCTTTCCGCCCGCTCGGAACGATCCGGCGACCCGCGTGGCCTGAAATCCCACGAGGGGGACATTCTGGACGAAGGTCCCATCGGGATTACCCGGTTTCAGCCCCATCGCGCGAAGCTGGCCGGTCAAGTAGGCGATGGTCTTGTCCTCGCCCGGAGTTCCCGGTCCCCGGCCCTCGTACTCATCCGAGGCCAGCACCTTGATGTGCTGAAGGATCGTGTCGGGCTTGATGGACTCGAATGCGGCCTCGAGCGAACCTTCGCGCGGCGGACCGGCGCCTGGAAGCAGGACGGCGAG
>JBAUOX010001274.1:0-4336 GCA_049579985.1 Isosphaeraceae bacterium
GGTTCACGGTGCCGTCATTGAGCAAGCCAAGGCTATTGTAAATGGGTTTGGTGATTGGCTGCCCCCCGTACTGGCCCACGGTCGTGGTCTGCGTGGTCGGCACGGCGATCTGCTCGCTGTAGCCGTAGCGCGGATCGAGTGCGCCGGTCACGCTGGGCATGGGCACCGCGTGGCCACCCCGGAACGGCTGGAGCCGCTGGTACGAGAACAGGTTGCTCGGAGTTGTCGCACTGCCCGCTTCGATATACGGGAACCGCATGCAGTCGACCACGATCATCGGGTTGGTGAGCGAGACACCGGCGAACGGGTTGGCCGGCCGGCGCAGGCAGATCCAGTAGTAAGTGCCCTGCCCTGAGTTCATCGTCGGTTTGGGGAGGATTTGGGGAGCCGTCCCCGTGGGCGGCGTCGGCGTGACACCCGGCAAGACACCCGCCGGCGGCAGCGTGGTCGGCGGCGCACCGGAGACCGGATCGTAAGTGTTCGCCAGGGGCAGGTACGGCGTGTACGGCGCGGTCTCCGAGGGGGTAGTCACGGTATTGCCGATGGTCAGGAAGTAAGGGTTAGCGGGGGGCAATACAGGAATCAACGTACTGTCGCCCTTGAAGTGGGTCTGCGGGATCACGTTATTCTTCAGCGAGAGCGTGCTCACGTCGGGGGCCTGGGGCAGCGGGTAGATCACGGGGTCGGTCGTGGCGTTCTGGAAGGCCGCCTGGCACAGGGGAATCAGGCCGTAGAAAGTGCCGCCGCTCCAGAGCTGGCCGGTGATCGGGTCGGGCCGGCTTGCCGGGTCGTCGCCGGTGAACACGACGTCCCAGCAGCCGCCGTCCCACGGCGTCGTCGGTGCGGGCGTCCCACCCGACTGGAACCCGGCCAGGTCCAGCACGCTCGCGTTGTTCAATGGCGTGCCCAGGCCCGCGGCGGTCGTGGTCCCCAGCTCCGGCGACGTGAGCACGTTCACGAGCTCCATGAAGAACCGGTTCGTCTGACCGGACGAGCCCTGGAACGAGTAGGCCATCACTTCGTTGATGGCGATCGGGTTGTACTCCATGCCGTACTGGTCCAGCGGGACGTCGCCTGTTCCCGCGGTCGTCTCCATGATCAAGTAGGGGCTGGCCCCGCCGGCGCTGAGGTGAAGGAAGACGTCCGGGTTCCTCCAGTGGGTCATGGTGGCGTCGGTATCGCGGAAGTCGATGATGTTGATCACGAACTGGCTGAGCTGCGCCAGCTCCTCGGCCGTATCGACGGCCCGCGGCGGCAAGATCCCCTTGAGCGTCTGGTAGGTATCGCTGATCCACTTCTGGCGGACCGCCTCGTTGGGATCGTTGGAGACCGGCAGCGGGTAGTTGAGGTTGATCTTCTTGTCCCGCTGGGCGAGGGCAGGAGTAGGAAGCGTCGCGTTCTGGTTGACGCCGAGCTGGGCAAAGCTGGCATTTTGATTCAGAACATTCAACTGCTCGGTACCAGTCACAGTCGCATTCGCCGACAGAGTGATCGAACCGGTCGAGACTGCCACAATTGTCGTCCCTGGGGGGATGCCGTTGCCGCCAATCGTCTGGCCGGGAGACAGACTCGTGTAAGTGATACCAGTGACCGTGTTCATCCCGCTGGCTAGCGTACCGGTAAAGCTCGGCGAGAAGCTGGTGTTGTTTGGAAAGGCGTTGCCTGGGTTGTCGTTGGTCCAGACGAAGCTGTTCAGGTCCCAGCTATCGAGGGCGAAGAGCCGGCGCCGGCGCAGGCCGTCGACCGGGTTGGAGAAGCTGATCGGGGCGAGCTGTGCCAGCCGAGAGACCAGCGAGCCGCCGTCGACGTCTTGCTGGCGGTAGAGCCACTCGAGATCGCCATAGCCGAAGGGCGAATCGAGCTGCGCGTTGGGCACGTACAGGTTCATCTCGTCGGCCTCGTTCAGGCCGTCGGAGTTCACGTTGCCGTTGACGCTGGCGTCGTAGGTGGGAAACTTGCCCGGCAGGTAGGCGATGTTCGGATTGGCATTCAGGTCGATCGGCACGCCGCCGGCGTGTTGCGGGTTCCAGTTGCCGCTGTAATACAGGTTCGGGAACCGCTGGGCCTCGAAGCCGTGCAGCGGGTTGCTGTTGCTCGGGGGTGATGGAGCGACGGGGTTGTTCGTCACCATTGTGGTCGGATAGGCTTCGGTACTCGTCCAGGGGAAGGTGACCGCGTTGGGCGGAGTGCCGCTGGAGGGCGTGACCAGTCCCGGCAGGCCGGGCGGCCGGAAGTAGCTGGAGTACTCGACACGCCCCCACTGGTCGCTGCCAGCATCGGGACCGGCCATATTATAGTTTTGAAATGCATTCCACTGCACGATGTGCCCGGTGCCGTTGATGTCGCCCGGGGTCACGTACCGCCGCATCCGCTCCACGGGAAGAAGGAAAGCCCCGGCGAGATCGAGGAAGTCGAGGTCGCCGACCTCGCCCCGCGGGTTAGCCGCCGTGCCAATTGCCGGGTAGGGGTCGAACGAGTTCAAATTGTCGTCGGCGACATCGCGTGGGATGCCGTTGTTGTAATCGCTAACGTCGAGAGAGAAGCCGGCGCGGATACGGTTGTTGAACGTGGGCATGACCAGGTTGAACGGTGGCCCGTTGGGGTTGTAAACCGGGTAGCCGGGCACCGCCTGCGACTCGCCCCACCGACCCGCCACGGCGGGAGTGATGCGAAGCACCCCGGCAGCCGGCGGGCTGGTGCCGTTCATGTCCACGTCGCCGGTGTCGGCGATGCTGTTGGGCATGTAGTAGGCCTCGCCGCCCAGCCCGAGGAAGTTGCCGCCCATCACGACGAAGTTGTTGTCGCCATTGGTCTGGTACGGGTCGAGCTGCCCCGGGGTGAGGCCGGGCACCCCTGGGTTGCTCTGCGGCCGCGTTCCGGTCAGCAGGTTTCGGAGCTGCGTCAGCCGGACGTCGAGGCCGCCGCTATCTACCTGGCCGTCAGGCGCGGGCCAGGGAAGAGTCCCGTAGACCGGGTTCGTGAAGGCCGCTGCGTCCGTTGGCAAACCTTGAAACCCGTTCTGAAGCGCGTACGTCGGATCGATCTCGCTGACCGAGTTGCCCAGGTGGGCTGCATGGGTCCCACCGTTGCCCGGTCCTCCACCCGCCAGGTTGCCGGCCGTGTTCAGCGGGATCCGGCCGTTGAGGCCGATGACCATGAACGCGAAGAGCGGTTTATAGAGCTGGCCCTGCGCGTTGCGCCGGGCCGGATAGCCCAGGTCGACCCAGACCGAGTCGGTCTGGCCGTCGCCGTCGTTGTCCACGTCGTAGGTGATCCGGCCGTTGGCGCCAGGGACAAGGTCGGGGAACGTCGTCGCGTCGTGGCCGTCGGCAGCGACTGGGCGGAGGATGCGCGCCATGTCGAAAGTCCAGCCGTTAGTAACGTCCCTCGACCAGTCGCTGGTCTTGTTGACCGGGTCATAACGGACGACCGCCGGGCGGTGAAACGAGGGGATCATCACCGACCCGTCGGCGCTCTGCATAGCCAGGAACCAGTTCTCCAGGTCGACCGCGTCGTAATCCTCATCCATGCCTGTGGTGTTCGGGTTCAACTGGTTGTACCGGAAGTTGGCTTCGACGGCGTTGCTCGTCATCCCCGGGCCGTTAAAGGCGTGCAGCCAGCGGCCGTCGAGGATGAACTGCCAGGTGCCCGATAGCGTGCCGCCGGAGGCGGCTACGAGGTACTGGCCCGGAAGCTGGGTCGTGTAGCCCGCGCCGGTGGGGTTGTTCAGGGTCGTCGGCAAGATGGCAGGGACGGGAGGGGGTCCCACCTGTGCCGCCGCGAAATTGCCCTCGCTGTACCCGATGTTGACCGTGAAGGTCCGGTAGCCGGTGGCGGGCGCCCCCGCGACATACCCGCTGTCGGCCAGCACCTCGAGGGTCTGGGCAATCACGCCGGTGCCCGTGATCGTGCCGTTGCCGTTGTACGTGACGCGCAACATCCAGCGAGTGAAGTTGTAGCCGTAGAACGTCGAGTCGCCGGCGGGGATGTTGGTCGTCAGGATGAACTGCGTGCCGGTACCCGGAGTGACCGGGGCGACCTGCGTGATATAAAAGTAGGGATCGCCGTGGGGCCCCATGAAGGCGCCATCGGGACGGGAAGGAAGGTAGCCATTATAGTTGGCGTCGTTGCCGTACATGTCGCGGGCCATGCTGTGGCCGCGAATCGACGAGCGGATATCGGCGGTGTCGCAGATCAGTTGCGACAGGGCATAGTCCATCAGCTCGTCGCGCTGGGGCTGGTTCATCGACTGCATGTAGTTGCGGGCGCTGATCCGCGACTGCCCCGAGAAGGTGGCGAAGGCAACCCCGATCACCGCCATCAGCGCCAGCACGCC
>JBAUOX010001275.1:0-2753 GCA_049579985.1 Isosphaeraceae bacterium
CCGGGACGTGCTTTCGGTAGCCCGCTTCGCGTCTGCTCTGGTGTCGAGACATCAGAGCCCCCTAGTCAACGCTTACGTCGTGATAGCCCTTACACAAGCCGTCGCCTTCAGGCGACGGTCATTGACCACAACTCTGAAACAATCGCCCCAGCGCGGCGGTGGCGGCCTCGAACCGCTCGCGGTCTTCGTCGTAGAGGGCGCCGGTCTCCAGAGGCATCCTGCGCACGGCTTCGGCCATCTGGTCGCGGGCACCCTGCATCTGGAAAAAAAGCCGCTCGTAGGTCGCGCGGCCCGGATGATTGCCCAGGCCGGTCAGCTTGCCAGTTACGATACTGATCTTCTGTTCCCAGGAGCTCAGCGTCTCCTCGAGCTGCGGGCGTTCACCGAAATGGGTGCGTTGCGGATAAGACGGATTCCTGAGGGGATTGGCCGCGTCCGGCGATGACGCCGCGGTCTCTTTCGACTCGCGGGGAACGAGAGCGGGCGACGAGGACACTTTGGCGACTCCTTGTCGAGCAGAACTTCCCACATCGGCGGCAAGCTGGCACGGCTGGGGAAGTTCCGCCAGTTGGTCTTCACATTGAGACAAACGGGAACGGGCGATAGAATGCGTCGCCCCACGAAACAGAAAGTATTCTGATCGACTGGCGGCCGCTTGACCAGTCCATCCGGGGCGTCAGGTTGATTCCGGGATGGAACCTCGACAACGTTTGCGCTTCGAGCCCGCAACGGGCTCGGCTCCGCGCCCGGATGCCCAGGGAGGGGAAATTCATGCGTGCCAGCCTCGTGCCGGTTTTCGCTCTCATCATGGCCTTTCAGATCGCTCGCAGTGAGGCGGGAGAACCGGAGCGGGAGCGGGAACCCGTGCCGCAACCGGCGCCCGGCTGGTCGATCGAGCTGGCGGCTCAGGCACCCCGTATTGGCAATCCGACATCCCTCGTCGTGGCGCCCGACGGCACGATCTACGTCGGCCAGGGCCCGATGGAGAAGAGCGGCCAGGCGGGCGTCAGAAGCGGTTCGGTCTTGGCCATCAAGGACGGCAAAAGCTGCGTCTTCGCCGACCGGTTGGGCACCGTCAGCGGCCTGGAATGGATCGACGGCGCGCTCTATGTCGATCATCCGCCCGAACTCTCATCCTTCCGCGACACAGACCGCGACGGCCGGGCCGACGAGCGGATCGAGCTGGTCAGCGGCCTGGGCCCGATGGCCCTTGCCACCCACGGAATCAACGACCACATCGCCGCTGGCGTTCGAGCGGGCGTTGACGGCTATCTCTACCTGGCCGTGGGCGACAAGGGGGCTTCCCGTGCTGTCGGCAAAGACGGGCGGAGCATCAAGCTTGCGGGCGGAGGCGTGATCCGGGTCCGGCCCGACGGCACCGGGCTCGAGGTGGTCTCGACGGGCGAGCGGAACCCGCGTTCGATCGCCCTGAGTGCCAGCGGCGATGTCTTCACCGTGAGCGCCTGTGACGCCGGCAAGCGCTGGACCGGCGGACTCACGCATCACATCGCCGGCGGCCATTACGGATATCCTTACCAGTTCCTGACCGCGCCGTTCCGCGCCCTGCCCCTCATGGGCGGCGAGGCCGGCGAACCAGGGACTCAAGGCGTTTGCTATGACGAGGACGGCTTGCCCGGTCGCTACCGTGGCAGCATCTTCGTTTGCGACTGGGGCCGGCAGTCTGTCGTCTGTTTCGAGATCCGCAGGTCCGGCGGAACGTTCGCCGTCGCGCGGCAGAGCGCCGTGGTCTCGAAGGGGCTTGTCGCCGACTTCCATCCTCTGGCCCTTTCCGTGACGGCGGACGGAACCGGCTTCTGGCTTGTGGACTGGGCGAACGACGCCTGGCATCCCGCGGGACCCGCAACCGGCAGGCTCTACCGGTTCACATACTCCGGAGCCGATCGCGTCAGCCCGACCCAGCGGCCCCGCGGAATCGCACTCCACGACCGGACCGTGGCGCTCGACCACCCGGCCCTTTCCGTTCGGCTTAACGCGCAGCGGTCTCTGGCGGGGCAGGGGGAGCATGCTCTCAGGCATCTGATCGAGCGATTGCACACCGGTCAGCCTGAGACCGGCCGCTTGCATGCCCTCTGGGCGCTGGACGCGATCGGCGGCGCCGAGGCGCGGCAAGCCATCCGCGAGGCCTTGGCAGATTCGTCAGCGTCGGTCCGAATTCAGGCCGCCCGGAGCTCGGGAATTCGTGCCGATCGCGGCGCCGTGGATGCGCTCCGGGCGTTGCTCGTGGATCGCGATCCGTCCGTCCGCCGCGAGGCAGCCATTGCCCTGGGTGCGATCGGCGATACCCGGGCGATCGCTCCTTTGCTCGCGGTTCTGGGCGAGCCTGATCGATTCGCGGCGTGGTCGGTGCGGACCGCGATCCGCCGGCTGGGCTTTCCCGATGAGGCGGCGATGCGGGCCGCCCTCCTGGACGCTCGTCGCCGGGAGAACGCCCTGAACCTGGCCGATGAGTCCTGGTCCGTGCCCGTCGTTCGGGCGCTCATCGCATCCTTGCGGCAAACGCCCGAGCCAGCCTTTCGCGGACGGATCGTCGCCAACCTGGCGGGCCAGTTTCGCAAGTACCCAGAATGGTCGGGAACCTGGTGGGGGCCCGATCCGTTAGCGGGCGAGATGCCACGAAAGACGCAGGATTGGAACCCCGAGGGGATGAACATGGTCCTCCAGGGCCTGCGGCTGGGCCTCGCCGATCAGGATGCCTCGGTCCGCTTCCAGTCGATCGTCGCGCTCGGTGAGGT
>JBAUOX010001276.1:0-3122 GCA_049579985.1 Isosphaeraceae bacterium
GCGGGGTGGCTCGATAAGGAGCCGGAGTTCATCGCGGGTTTGAACCGGGCCAAGACCTACCGCCGAGAACGGCTCCGGGCCGAGATCCGGTCCCTCACACCGGAGGCGGTGAAGACCCTTCGGAAGCTGGTTCGCGGGGCCGATATTCCTCCGGCCGTCCGGCTCCGGGCTTGCCTGGCGATCCTGGACGCGGCCGATGCGATGGAGCCGGAGAAGATCGGCCCTACTTGGGTCGGTGGAGTCGAAGCGACGCGGGGTCACCGGGACTTGATTGAATCGCTCGGGGGATGACGCCGAGCCGAGTCCCCCCCATTGCCCTAGCTTCTAGCATCAGCGGTCGGGCCGGGCTAGGATACGATGTTGACGAACCGCCAAGCCCGATGAGGATCTCTCTCCGTGCCGGTTGAAGCCAAGCCGATCTTTCGCCCCGATGTCATACGACTCCCCATCCTGGGATTCAACTTGCCGGGGAAGACTTCTCAATTTGTCCCAAAGTTGCAGAAGTGGGCT
The DNA here is from genome assembly GCA_049579985.1 of Isosphaeraceae bacterium. Lineage (GTDB taxonomy): Bacteria > Planctomycetota > Planctomycetia > Isosphaerales > Isosphaeraceae > Aquisphaera. Next base: position 511 of record JBAUOX010001276.1, read on the forward strand.
GAGATCATTTCCTCCGGCTCTGTCGATTCCCATAAGGAACAGGAAATCCTTGGGGACTTCCTCAACGACGTGTTCTGCGAGTTGCTCGGGCACACCAGGGCGGTTGACAACCCGAAGCGTTACTCGATTTCCCGTGAGAAACACGTCCAGGCCAACGGGAAGTATGCCGACGCGGTCCTGGGAGAGTTTGGGCCGTCGGCCAATCGGTATGTCGCTGTGCTCGAGGGGAAGGGGCCGAAAGACCCTCTCGATCGTCCCTTCGGGGGCCGGAAAGTGTCGGCTGTTGATCAAGCCTATGATTATGCGATAAACCTCCGTTGCAACTGGATTCTCGTCACGTCAATTCGTCAGACGCGGCTCTACTACAAAGGGACCGATAAACGGACCTTTGAGCGATTCGACACGGATGCTTTGGCCGGAGATGAGAAACAACTCCGGAAGTTCGTCTTTCTCCTCCACGCCGATCGGATGGTCCCTCCATCCGGCCCATGCCATCTCGATAACCTGTTCCAAGAGTCGGAGAAGGTCGGCCGAGATCTGACCTTGGAGTTTTACGCCGAATACTCATTCATGAGGCGATCGACGCTCAACCGCTTGCGGCGGGAGAATCCTGACGTCGAGCCCCGGTTGATCCTGGGTTGCTCCCAAAAGTTGCTTGATCGGATTCTGTTCATCGCCTTCTGTGAAGATCGGGGCCTCTTGCCTGCGGAGACGATCAAGAGGGCCTACTCCCACCGCGACCCGTACAATCCCCGTCCCTTGTGGGATAACTTTCGGGGCATGTTCCGGGCCGTGAACATTGGAAACCAAGACCTAAACATTCATAAATACAATGGTGGTCTTTTCGCCGATGATCCCATCCTCGACAGTTTGAGGGTCCCAGATGACGTCTTCCAGATGTTCCGGGACTTGGCCGAATACGATTTTCGACCCGCCTCCGAGATTGCGGACGTCGAAACAGTCTCGGATTCCAGGCTCATCGATGTCGAGATCCTCGGACACATCTTTGAGCAATCCATCGATGACTTGGAGAAGCTACAGTCTGAACTCGACAAGCCGGCCGCAATCCCTGCCTCCCGACCCGACGCCGAAACCAGGCCCAAAGTCAGTCGTCGGAAACGAGAGGGGGCCTTCTACACCCCACCCTACATCACCCGTTACATCGTCGAACAGGCGTTGGGGGGAGTCCTCCGGGATCGATTCGAGAGCCTCCGGTTGATCCATGCCGGAAGGGCAAAAGGAACGGCCCGGGACGTCTTGGCCGATCCAACGGCCTACAACCTCGATTCGCTGAAAGTTCCCCAGAAACAGGCGTTGCTCGCGTTTTGGCTGCATTGGCAAGATGACCTTGGATCGATCCGAATACTGGACCCAGCTTGCGGGAGCGGAGCGTTCCTGATTCAAGCATTCGATCAACTCCACGCCGAGTATGAACGGACCAACGACCGAGTTCGTGAGCTGCGAGGATACGCCGAGCTATTCGATCTTGACCGCAAAATCCTCCAAGAGAATCTCTATGGCGTGGATTTGAACGATGAGGCCGTTCACATCGCAAAACTCAGTCTCTGGATCAAGACGGCGGTCCCCGGGAAGATCCTGACCAGCTTGGATCACACACTCCGCGTCGGGAACAGCATTGTTTCGGATAAGCAGATGGACAGCCGAGCGTTCGATTGGCAGGGAGAATTTCCCGAGGTTTTCCATCCCGAGCCGGGAGTCGGAGGATTCGACGTTGTTATCGGGAATCCACCATACATCCGCCAGGAGTTTCTCTCGCCCATCAAGCCCTACCTTCATTCTCGGTTCGCGACCTACGACGGAGTCGCAGATATTTATGTCTACTTCTATGAACTAGGACTGAATCTTCTGAAGCCTGGAGGCCGTCTCTCTTACGTGGTCACCAACAAGTGGATGAAGGCCGGTTACGGCGAGCCGTTGCGAAAATTCTTCGGGGAGAAGAGTTGGGTTGAGTCCGTTGTGGACTTCGGCCACGCCAAGCAGATTTTCAAAGACGCCGATGTCTTTCCCTGCATCATCGTGGTCCGGCGACCTGGTGACGGACCCGAGCCGGAGACGGTCCGTGTCTGCTCGATTTCAAGGGAACAACTGCGGATCGATGATCTGAAAGTCCAAATCGACCAAGAAGGGGTTGGAGTGAAAAGGTCGCGGCTTGGCAAGGGCGCTTGGTCCTTGGAACCTGATTCTGGCTTTGAATTACTTGAGAAAATTCGTGCGAATGGCGTTGCTCTTTCGGACTATACCACCATCCAACCTTATCGTGGAATTCTCACAGGTCTAAACGATGCATTCTTGATCGACAGCGTTGCGCGCGCGAGGATCATCAAATCGGACGCGAAATGCGTGGAGTTTATCCGGCCTTATCTGAGGGGACAAGATATTCAGCGATGGTCTCCGCACTGGGTCGGCCTCTGGATGATCTCGTTGAGATCCAGTAACGAGTGCCGATGGCCTTGGGCCGATAGTGGAGAAATGGCCGAGTTTATGTTCGAGACCCATTTCCCCGCAATTCACGCGCACCTGAAGCCCTTCGAGTCTGCTCTGCGGAAGAGACAAGATAAGGGTCGTTTGTGGTGGGGATTAATGTCGTGTGG
>JBAUOX010001277.1:0-9363 GCA_049579985.1 Isosphaeraceae bacterium
GCACTGCGGCGGCCGTCGACCGGGGTCCGGCGGCGGCCGTGAGCTGGTCGGGGTAGGCCAGGGTGTAGCGATTGCCGTTAGCCTCGAGGGTCACCTGGGCGGGCGTGACCTGGGCGATGACCAGGGAAGTGGCTCTGTCATCCGGGCCGTCGAGATGCTGTCCCCGCTGGTAGAGCCGTCCATTGATCGACGCGTACTGGGTCGTGTCCTGAACGAAAGTTGCGTTCAAGGCCAAGCCCTGGACCAGCGCGACGTAGGGATCGACCTGGGCGTTCTGGCTCGTGGCGAGATCGCCCCTGGCCTTGTCGCCCTGGATTGACTTGACGAGCACCGCAAACGGATTACGACCTCGGATCAAGTCCGCGGCAGTCGAGGCCTCGGACCTGGATCCGGCGCCGGTGTCTGGCCGGTCGCCGTTCCAAACGGCCAGCGCGGGACTGGCCGTTGCGGTACTCAAGGGGGACGGCACCGGCGGGTTGATCGAATATGCCGCATAGGCCATGACGGCGACCATGGTCAGGGTTGGCGCCAGTTTTAGCAGCTTGAGCGTGTTCATGGCTTCGCTTCCGTCTTGCCGCCGCTCGCTGGCTTCTCAGTGCTGGTGTTCCTCTCTTTTTCCGCCAGGCTCAGAAGGTCGAGCTGGACATTGAGCCGGGTGCCGTCCGCGTCATGAGGACCGATCCCGAGCGAGTCGACCCGCAGCATGCGGCGATCGTTCTCGACCCAGGTGAGGAAGGCGTCGAGGTCCGCGTAGGTCCCCTCGAACGTCAGGCGCAGGCCGATGGCATCGTAGGGGCCGAGGTCTTCTGTTTTCACGGGCTTCAAGTCGATCAGCTTCAAGGGCGATGGGCAGACGTGGGCCATCACGTACCGGATTACCTCGTGGGGCCCCGAGTGCGCGGGGATGCGGTCCTGAACGGGGGCCAGCACCTTGCGGAGTTGCTCGATCTGCCGCGCAGTGGCGATGCGTTTCCGCTCCCGGTCGCTCTGGGCCGAGGTCTGGGCCATCTGGTGGCTCGTGGGGCTGTAGAAGCCGAAGTACCAGGAGGCCAGGATGGCGGCGTAGAGAGCGATGCGCAGCTTGATCGGATCGCGGAGCTGCGTCAGGACAAGCTTTTCGAGCGAAGAGCCGGAAGTTTTTGGGTTCATGGGTGCGCGGTCAGGGAACGGGCACTCGCCGGGTTTCGGAGCTCACTTGGGTCGATCTCCCTTGACCGGCTCGGTCCTGGGGAGGCAGACCACGCTGTACACGGCCGCTTTCTGCTTGCTGTTCGTATTGGCATGCAAACCGGACACTTCGATGTCGGAGAAATGCCGGAGGATCGCCGGTTCGTCCCGGAGAGCCGTGAGGAACTGGTCGATCTCGCTGGGCATGGCGCCGTTTTCGGACATCGGAGTGGCGAACTGGAGGATCAATTTCTTGGGCTTACGCTTGCTTCCTTTCCCAGGGACCTCGAGCCTGCCTTCTCCCGTCAACGAGGTGATGACCGTGGTCTCGGGCACGTCATCGGCGATCGTCTCCAGTTGGGTGGACCAGTCGACGCGAGTTTTTTGGAAAGCCTCGATGACTTTGATCCGTTCCTCGAGCAGCTTTTTCTCGGCGTCGAGCTTCCCTTGACCCTGCTCACCGAGCCAGGGGAACGTGGCCACCTCAGCCTGGACGCCCTTGAGCCTCGCCTCAACGTCCACGGCGGCGCCGACGAGGAACAGGGAGAAGCCAGCGATCAGCGTGCTCTGAAGGGCCAGTTCAGCCCAGGGGAAGATCTCGCGGATGGGGACGGTGGGTTTGAAATCGCGCGCCAGGTCATGGCCGGTGGCTTCGGTCAAGCGATTGTTGAGGGCGACTCCCAGGGCGGCGGAGCCCAGGTCGTAGTCGGGGCTGGGATTGCGAATCAGGCGGGCCCCGGTCCGCTGGCGGAGCGACTCATGGTTGATCGAGAGCGTCAGGTCGGGTCGGCCGTGAACCACGACCGTGTCGATCGGCGCGGCGATTTGGCTGTGCCGCCCCAGCATCCAGAGGGTCGAGTAGGCGGCCAGGATCGAGGAGGTCTCCTCCCCCGGAGAAAGATCGAAAGTGTGCCAGAACAGCGGCCGCGCGCCGCCGACCGCCATGCCGATGGCCTGCTTTTTGCCCAGGAAGAACCGCAGGCTCAGCTTCGAACCGCGGGGTGTCCGGGCGTGGAGCAAGGCGGCGCGGAACAGTCCCACCGGCACCGGCTCGATTCCTGCAATCCGCGCGCCCAGCCGGTTCAGCATCTCGGTCAGGTCGGCGACAAGAGCGCGGGGACAGGCCGAAAGGCAAGCCAGAGGTTGTTTGTCGAGCTCGAGCTTGAGCAGGTCGATGGTCCGATCCTCGGCGCGGAGGTTGGTTGACTGTACGGCTTCGAGGAAGAAGTTCTGGGGAGTATACAGGCGATTCATGGGCGTGATCGCCATGGTCGCCTGGAACACCTGCGACACGGGCAAGCCGATCTGGATCCAGGGCCTGGCCTTGGCCCGCTTTGCCCCGGCTGCCGGGATCCAGGGCTCGAGCATCCGCGCCAGCACGGCCTCGGAAGGCTGATCGTTGCACTGCTGGATCTCGCGGGCGATCTCCCGGCGGCCAAGGAGGGTGGTCGCCACGACGCTCATGGCGATCTGTTGTTGATCGATCACCAGGCCGATCGCCGGCCGCAACCCGAACCGATTCCGCGGCTTCATGGTCAAGGGCATTCCCGGTGGTTAGGCCAGGGTGTAAAACGGCGGCGGGCGACCGAACCCGGCCGCCCGCACGATGGTCAGAAGCACAACAATTTCGGCATGGAGGGCCGGAGGTGACGTCCGGCGCTGTTGCTCCACGTCACGCGGCGATCAGCCATTCACAAGCCACTAGCTAGAGGCGCCTATCGTAACCGGGCAGATTGCCGGGTAGCTCGTGATGGTCGAGTTGGCTGTGTCGAACCCTGACTCAGTCCATGTGACTGTATAAGTGTAACTCGTTGACCCGTTGCGAGTTAGCGTCAGCGCCCACGTTGGTGTCCCAGTCGTTGAGACCGGAGCCGTAATGGTGCCCACGGTGAAATACTGAGGCGGGGGAAGGGTGATGTCAAGGGCAGCAACCGTGGTGGAATACTGACCGTTCTGGGCCAGGTACCGCTCTTGAGCGGACTGGACGGTCGAGAGGTAATTGAAGGCTTCCGACGCTTTGGACTTCTCCACGGAGTTGAGGAACTTCGGAACGCCGAAGGCGGCCAGCACGCCGATGATCACGATCACGACGGCGAGCTCGACGAGGGTGAAGCCCTTGCGGGTCTTCGATCTGGAGACGAGTTGCAACATACTTTGGGCTCCCAACAAGAAACTGGATTCAGACGAGGTGATTGACGACCTACAGGTTTCCCAGGAATCGTGAGGCTGGCACAATCCAAACCAGCAACAGTGAGCTGTGCGCGGATGTGATCGGGGTCTGAAACACAGCATCGCGGCTTGTTTGATTTGGCTTCCGGCAATGCTCCGGCCTGTTCGCGAAAACTTGGTCCACCCTCCCTAACATCCTGGAGTGGGTCGTCTCCCCGGGGGACATACCTCCGGGAACACTAGAAGCCTAGGTCGCATTGGACGCTCGTCAAACATTAAGGGCGCGGGAGCGGGGAGATCGTCGATCCGGGGCGATGCTGGGCATGGTGGGATCGCCACATGGGCAGCGCCGGCTCACGGGAGTGGCCTAGGCTTGAGATGGCGGCCGAACGACAAGTCGCAGCGAACCCACTCGCCAGCACCGCCGCTGCAGCTCCACAAGGATCGGTCGGGCCGGTCGAAGCGAAAATCCAAGGGAGGTGCCGTTTGCGGTTCGAGGACTGGGTGGTGACGCATGCACGGATTTCGAAGAAACCCCACAGATCGGCCAAGTTGGACGATACGCTGACGTTTTTCCACCAGCTCTCGACCCTGGTGAGCTCGGGAACACCGCTGCTCCAGGCACTCAAGATCGCGTCGACCCAGTGCCAGAGCACTAGGTTCCGGACCGTGCTCGACCAGATCACGGCCCGGGTGGCCGCGGGGAGCGCCTTTCACGCCGCAGCGGCCGCTTATCCCCACATCTTCGAGTTCCAGTGGATCGAGGCGATCCGCACCGGTGAGGTAACTGGCAAGATGGCCCTGGTCTTGGGCGAGCTCAACAAGCAGATCCGTGACTCTCGCGAGACCAGGCGCAAGGTCAAGGCCTCGCTGATGTATCCGATGATCCTGGTCTGCGTGGCGGTGATCGCCGTCACGCTCATGCTCTGGCTGGTCGTGCCAACGTTCGCAAAAATGTTCAAGGACATGGATGCCAAGCTTCCGGCGATCACCCAGTACGTGGTCGACGCCTCGAACTACATCGTCGCCTACGGGCTCTACGCGGTCATCATCCTCGTGGTGGCGATCGTGGCCTTCAGGAAGTTCATCAAGACGGAGATGGGCCGCCGGTACATCGGCGGCCTTCTCATGGTCCTTCCCACCGTCGGTGAGCTGATGGTCGAGATGGCGATGTACAAGTTCTCCTCGAACCTGGCCCTGCTCTTGAAGAGCGGCGTGCCCATGATGGAGACGATGAACACCGTCAAGGGGATCTTCCAGAACGACCCGCTCTATCGCGATGCCCTGGAGCGGGTCAGCTTGCGGGTCGCGGCCGGTAAGCCGTTGTACGTCGCGCTGCAGGAAACCGGAATTTTCCTGCCGATGCTGACCAGTATGGTCCAAGTGGGCGAGGAATCGGGTCAACTTGCACAGGTCATGGAGCAGATCGCACCCTTTTACAAGGAGAAGATGGAGAGCATGATCCTCAAAGTCACCAAGATGCTGGAGCCCCTCATCATCATGGGGATGGGAACGTCGATCGCGGGCTTGATGCTCGCGATCTACATGCCGATGTTCGATATGGCCGGTGCGGTCAAGTGAGTCGAGATCGAGCATCTCGAGAGTCGGCGCACCAGAGCGCCGTCATCCCGGGAACGGCGAGATCATCGCCCGCCACGCCCGATCCATCGGCCGAGAGAAACCATGACGGATACTCACCAGCCAGAGCGAACGGATGCAAGACCGCGGGGAGGCTCCTTGACGATTAATCCGAAATCTGGTGGTACCCGTGGGTACACGCTGGTCGAGATGATGGTCGTCCTGGTCGTGATGAGCGTAATGATCTCGTTCGGCATCCCTCAATTCTCGCGCGCCCTGGAGCAGTCGCGGGCCAACGTGGCCGGTGCCAACCTGCGGGCTATCTGGACAGCCGAGCGGATCTACTGGCTGGATAACCGCACCTACACCACCAGCCTGAATGTACTGGTGAGCCTGAACTTGCTCGATCCCTCGATCCCGTCAGACCCGTACTATACTTACCTCGTAACTGCGGCCGATGTGGCAACGTTCACCGTCACGGCGCAGCGCGCAGCCAACGCCTCCTGGTCAGGCACCGTCACGATCACGCAGGACGGCGGGCTCACCGGCACACTCACATGTGGTCAAGCCAACATCGTGGTCGGCTTCCAGTGAAGTATGGAGATCCATGAAGGTCGCCGGCGATTCGTTCTTGACTTCGGTCCTTCGGTCCGGCCGCTGGCGGCGAGGTTCGTGGCTGCTCGAGGTCCAGATTGCCTTCGCCGTGCTGGGGATCGGCCTAGCCGGCCTCTGCCCATTCGTGGCCATGCAAGTCATGCAACTGGTAAACCTCGAGTCGCGTTTCATAGGGACATTGTACACCTTCAACAGGGTCGGGATGGCTGCCTACACGGAACCGTCTTGGCCACCTACGAAATATTATACGACCCCATCCTTCATTGCATCGGGCCGGCCTGCACCCCCAGGTCCACCTTACTACTGCTACTATCTCGTTCCCTGGAATAACCCCTGGGCGCAAAAACTGACGACACGGGCCCAGTTGCTGACGGCCCCCAGCAACACGAGTGACCTTCCTGTCACGAGCCAGCCGGCCGCAGGTTTCCCACATGTCACGCAGCCGCAGGCGGTCTCCCTCACGCTTGACGTGAACGGCAACGTGACAGCGGTGACGGCGGTGGTCCGGGTCAACTGAGAAACCGGTGGCTGAGCAATGTACGTCAGGTCGCAACCCAGTCGATGCCCGACCCCGCGATGCCGCGGCTTCACGATTGCCGAGATGGTTGTGGCGATCTTTCTGACGGCGCTTCTGGCCGTGCTGATGGCGGAAGCCGCGGCGGTCTTCGCCCGCCCCGCCGCCGAGGTCGATGGCCGCACCCGGCTGGCCCTTGAGGCCAGCATGGCCGCGGAAGCCTTGGCCCGCGACCTGGGCGGCTACCTGGCGGATAACTCGGGCAATCCCGGGAACCTGACGCAATACCAGTTCAGCAAGACGAGTTCCTGGATTCCCGCGAACGGTTCGCTGGTTCTCAATTATCAGGGGGGCACCCCCCCCGTACCGGCGTCCGTCAGCGTGACGTACCTACTGCAGAATAACGCACTGGTTCGAACCGGGAGCTACCCCGTTCAGAGTGTGGTGGTCGCCAGCCACGTGACCGGCTTCAACGCCTCGTTATGCAATCCAGACGGAACCCCGAACTCGGCAACGGGCACCTGCGTGATGATCCAGATCACCCTCACCTATCCCGACCCGCCGAGCAATCGCCTACCCAGCTTCTCGGCCACCTATGTCCTGATCGGAGTGCAACCATACCAGTTGCCATCACCATGATACCCGCATTCTCCTCCCGCCGTCGCGGCTACTCCCTGACGGTCGTGCTTCTTTTCCTGGTACTTCTTCTGTGCCTTTGGGCTGCGGTCTACCGAACCACCGCGAGCTTTCTGCGCGTCGAGACTGCCCGGGTAAATCGCAACGACCTCGATAACGGGATGCTGGGCGCGCTGGCACAGGCGCTCTGGTGCCTTGAAACAAACCCCGGGCACTCCCAAAGCCCCGGCACTCCCGTCATTTACGGGATCACGGTCCCGCTGAACCCCAACAACCCCCCGAACTTCACAGCCACATTCACCCTGACTCTGCCCAACAGTTGGAACATCGTGGTCGCTCCGGTCCCGGTCACCGGTCCCCCGGTCTCCTATCCACCTCTGCCCACTCTGCCCGGCACCTGAGCCGGGGACGACTTGGTCGCCACGCAGCCCGCGCATCAAGGCGGCTCGGAGCAACCGGAACAATCATTCAAGGTCGCACAGCCGGGTGGCCGACATCAGAACAAGCTTTCTCGCGCACCGATCCCAATCGGGAACGGTTAGGGCCCGTAAAAGATTAATCGTTGCAAATGGGACGAGCGAACGGCCTGATACCGTGATGACGATGGCCGGAGTGTAACGATTATTCTTTTACGGGCCCTTAGCGGGAAAGGTGGAGGCAAGCCACGACCATGCGCCGGAACGTTCCCCTCGTCGTCATTGTCCTTTCCGGGCTTCTGGCCGGCGGCTGCGGGTCTTTGGGCTGGTATCGCGCCATCGGCGACCTCCCCGGGATCGCCCCGAGCGACTATGCCTTTTACGAGTTCTGCGGCACTTCCTCGCAAGTTTTCCAGTTCTCGATGCCGCAGGTTCAATCTGCGGCGATCGAGGCGCTGCGCGACCTGGGATTCAAGGACATCCGTCCCGTCAAACCCTGCTCCGACGAGGCCCTCGCCATGAAGTTGCACACTCCCGACGGCCGGCCGGCGACCATCACCTTCACGCCGCAGAACACGATGACGAACATGCGTATCGTGATCGGCCCGGCTCACGTTGGCGATCAGTTGCTCTCTCGTGACGTGTTCCGGCGCGTGGCGCTCAATTTCGGCACGCTGCCACGTGATTACATGCCGCTCGAGCCGACCTTGGCCCGGCGAATCAACCCCCCCACTGCTTTGCCGCTCTCGATGCATGAGCCTTCCGAGACGCTCAAAGGAGAAGCACTGCGGCCGGGAGAGAGCCGGGCCGCACCCTCTCCCGAATTCACCGCGCCCGTCACCGGAACCGGCTCCGGCGTGATTCCGCCACCCTACGATCCCTATCGGTCCGGCTTTCCCTACAACCTTTATCCCTCGCCTTACTATGCGCCCTCCCTTCCCTATCCTTACGGGCTTGCCACGCCTGGGGACATGGTGAACCCTTAGTGATCTGACCGGAGTGGTCAGAACAGCGCTCCGGCTGGTCATCGTTCACCGAAACCCTTGGCATAAGGGATGATTGGTGGGCTGTCGAGGGGCGGGAACCGGCGTCATCCCATACTTGGGTGGGGGGTCAGCGTAGCCCAACCCAGCGGACGCAAAACCATGGTGATGGGTGGCTTGCGCTGCTTTGACGCACCATGCGATAAGAAAGTCATCGATCTTTGGATCGACACGCGGGGCTGCACGCCGTTGGGAACTGGGCACACCTGGTCGGTCCTAAATCACCGAGGGATAATTCCCCCGCTTTTTGACCCCTACTGTTTATTTTGTCGGAACGACCCTTAAGTTCGTCAAGGGCCATGCCGAATCCTAGAGAAGGGAGGCGGGGTAGACATGTCCTGCCAGAATTTCGCCCCGAGGCCAACGGGTGACTTCCTGGCCCCACGCAAACAATGTCGCTGGCTTGTCGGCGTGCGGATCTATCCCGAATCGACAAGGATCCTTTCCCTTGAACCGGATGGTCATCGCGGGGATCAAGGCACTGGTGCTGAGCCTGGGGCTGGTCGCGTCGCTTCGTGGCGCCGAGCCCGCGGCCGGGGATGACGTCTCCGCGGGACCTTCGCTGACGCTCCTGCCGTTGCCGCCGCCGCTCCTGCCGTTGCCGCCGCCGCTCCTGCCGTTGCCGCCGAATCCCGCAGCAGCGGCTGGCGGTCAGGATGTACCGCCTCCCCCTGTGCCAGCAACCGGTGGGGACCTTGGCGGTGGGGCGAGCCAGGTTCCCTCGGCGGTCCCTCTGCCCAACGCAACAGCCCCCGCTGCCGCGCAGGGTTCACCGACAGCGGCACCCGTGGCAGCCCAGCGATCGACATCGCCCGCACAAGAGCCAACACGACCGCCCGAGAAGCCGGCCCCGACCCGGGCGCCGGGCGATGTCCGACCTCAAGAGATCCAGTTCGATCGCGACGGTCTGATCTCGCTGCATACCAACGAGCTGGACGTCCGCCAGTTGCTCGAGTTGATCAGCCGCCGGAGCGGAATGAACATCCTGGTCTCCCCCAAGGTCAGCGGTACAATCACTGCCAATTTCGAGAAAGTCACGATCCAGGAGCTTCTCGGCGCGATACTCAAGCTTGCCGACCTGGTGGAGAAGGTCGAGGGCAGAATCCACTTCATTTATTCGAAAGAAGAGCTCAAGGATGTGGCCGAAACCGCCAAGAAAGAGCGGATTGTGACCAAGGTCTACCGCCTCAACTATGTCCGGGCCGACGAGCTGATGGTCATGATC
>JBAUOX010001278.1:0-2971 GCA_049579985.1 Isosphaeraceae bacterium
GTGATTTACCATATGTTGACATGAACCTCGGAGGAGGGCCGAGGCGATGATGGAGTTCTTGATCTTCGTGGCGGTCGCGTTCAGCCTTCCCGTTTTGGTGCTTGGCCTGCTCCAGCTCGTCGCGCCCCAATCGTCGCTTCACGAGGGAGTGTGGCGCCGACTGACCCCGTTCAAGATTGACGATTCGTCGCTCGTCTTCCGTAAGATGGATTCGACACCAAGCCATCGTCCGCCCCCCTGCGTTGCAAACCAGAAGTAAGACCTGCCTGCCGAGTTCGACTCTCGTATACCAGAATCTCCGGAAAGGGGGACTGTCTCATTCAGTCCCCTGCGGAGTATAAGTTCTTGGCTACTTCGAGCTTGTGTCGCCTAGTGCCACGAAATCAACGCCGCCGATCCCTCGGGACGGCGCAAATGCCGCGTTCGTATCCTAGGGTTGAGGCGAGCGGCGGGTGGAAGCTCACCCAAGAACTCAAACAGGTCCCCGCACACTGGGAAAGCGAATGGGCGCCGAATTATCGGCGCTTCTCGTAAGCCGCTGTTCAGAAACACCTTCCGGTTTGCGTGGAGCAGTCTAGCTTTCCCGCTTGATGAAGCCTAGGGAGGACCGCGTCGCAGGTGAATTCAATCCTGCCGGTCGCCTTGCGTCCACCGAGCAGGGCGGTCGTCTGGCCAGCCGAAACACCGATTCTCGCCCATGGCCATCCGACGTCCGGCAATATGGCGGGACCCGCTCTCCGGGAGAGACGCCCCGATGGACGAACCCGAACGTGAGAAACCACCGGCAGACGATTCCCGTTCGGACTCGCCACGCGAGCAAGATCGGTCGGGGGGCGAGCCGGAATCCCAGTCGGATCGATCCGCCATCTCGACGACCGATCCGGTCGTCGCATCCGGTGTTGACCATCAGGCTGAGTGGCGGGAACATCCCGATGCGACCTCGGTCGCGGAGACCAGTGACATCGATCGTCCCATGCCCACCTACCTCCACGCGACTTCCGGAACCCCTTCCGGACAAAGTCCTCAGGAGGGTCCAAAGCGGGATCAAGGCAACGGCCGGTCGCACCGGGGAGATCAGGCCGAGAACGATACCGATGAGGGCAGACGGACCACGGACCCCAGCCGAGAGAAATCGCAACCTTCCCTCTGGCTTAACGTCCTGATCAGTGCGGGGGTGGCTTTGGTGGCTGGTATGATCGGAGCCGGGATCATACTCTTTTTCTTTGCCTTCCCGAAGTCAGCGAGCAATCAATCGCCTACACATGAGCAGTCGGGTTCACAAAAGACGTCCGGGGCGGGGAAAGAATCGGAATCGAAGGGATCGGGCAAAGAGTCGGACAAGGGCTCGGGGGCGGACGAGACGTCGCAGTTGGGTTCGGCGATCCCCGGATTCACTCTCGCGGACGACGCCGATGCGTTGCGGAGACAGATCGACCATCTCTCAGAACGAATCGACCAACTGGGACAACAACTGGATACTCAGTCGCGCCCGCGCGATGCGATCCCTCCCGATCTCCGCACGCTTCAGATCAAGGTTGGCGATTTGACCAGTACGATCGAGGAGATCGGCAACTTGCCATCAAGGTTTCGTCGCCTGGAAAGTCGATTCGAGGACCTTCGGCAGAACGTGAAGATGCTTCGCGACCAGTTGACGTCATCTCAGGATGATGGAGCCACCGGTGCTTCGGCGCGTAAAGCGGAGGCGGCAACCGCCGGGACGCGTCCCCTGGTCACGATCTCGCCGCCGACGAGAGTCGAGGTGCTCCCCGATGCGGCGTGGGCCCAAGGCGTCGCCCTCTTCAAAAGCGGGTATTATCCCGAGGCGAATAACGTCTTCCGGCAACTCCAGGTCACTCGTCCCACCGATGCCCGTGTCTGGTATTACTCGGCTCTGGCCGATGGTATGACCAGCGGCGACTGGACGCGCTCGGCTCGTGAACTGGTCGAGCGCGGGCTTGAGTGCGAGCGGGCTGGCACGCCTGAGAAAAACCAGATTGACGTCGCCTTGATCGGTCTGACCGAAGCCCAAGGTCGCAATTGGTTGAACGCGTATCGCGACAAGGTCAACCTTCGCTGACAACGGCCAGCGTGCTCGCCGATACGCCAGGCCCGCTTGAATGCCGTCTTCGGGCCAGTGGACCTTACCGTTCGTCCTGTTCGTCTTCCTCCACCGCGCACTACCGGACAACACGAGGAGATCATGAGGGGACTGATCCGCGCCTCGTTGATGAACCCTTGGGCCGTGACCGTCTTCGCGCTGACGATCGTGGTGCTTGGAAGCCTCGGCCTCTTCGCCATCCCGGTGGACATCCTGCCGGTATACAAGAGTCCTGCGGTTCAGACCCTGACATTCTATAGCGGGATGCCACCGCGCGACGTCGAGCGCGACATCACCAACCAGATCGAGCGGTTCACCGACATGGCCGCGGGCCTCGAGCGGCAGGAGTCGCGGTCGATCCTCGGCACGAGCGTGGTCCTGAACTACTTCTCGCCCGATACCGACCCCGGCCAGGCCTTGGCCTCGGTCCAGTCGCTGGCGACCTCGGAGCTCGCCTACATGCCCCCGGGTACCCTGCCGCCGGTCGTCATCCCGTTCGACCCGACGGGGACCACGCCGATCTGCCTGGTGGCCCTCGACGGGGCCGCGGCCGGCTATGGCGAGAAGACGCTCTACGACGTCGGCCGTTACGAGGTCCGCGACAAGATCATGGAGATCCACGGGGCCTTCTCGCCGGTCGTCTTCGGCGGCAAGGTCCGCGCCGTGCAGGTCTACCTCGACCGCGAGAAGATGCTGGCCCGCAACTTGTCGTCGATTGACGTGATGAGGGCCGTCGAGGACTCCAACGTCTTCCTGCCGACTGGCGAGGCGATCGTCGGCGACCGCGACTACTTCCTCGACAGCAACGCGCTGTTCGAGAAGGTCCCCGACATGGGAGAGATCCCCTTGCGGACCGAGCACGGCAACCGCGCT
>JBAUOX010001279.1:0-2242 GCA_049579985.1 Isosphaeraceae bacterium
ATGAACGGCTTGCCGGTTTCCTCCGCGATCCATCGCGCCGCCCCCGCGCCGAACCGCGGGTCGGCGTTCAGCCCGGTGCCGACCGCGGTCCCGCCGATCGCCAGGGCGCAAACGCCGGGTAACGCTCGGCCGATCCCGTCGAGCGCCTGGTCGAGCTGCGCCACCCAGCCCGAGATCACCTGGCCGAGGGTCAACGGCGTCGCGTCCTGGAGGTGCGTTCGGCCCACCATCACCACCCGGGAGAACGCCTTGGCCTCGGCGTCCAGCGTGTCCCGCAGGCCGCGGATCGCCGGGGCGAGCGTGTCATCGAGCTGCTCGACCGTCGCGATGTGCATCACGGTCGGGAAGGTGTCGTTGGACGACTGGCTGTGATTGACGTCGTCGTTGGGGTGGATCGGTTTCTTCGACCCCACGACCCCACCGGCGAGCTGGATCGCCCGGTTGGCGATCACCTCGTTGACGTTCATGTTCGTCTGAGTACCACTGCCGGTCTGGAACACGACGAGCGGGAACTCGCCGTCCAGCCTCCCGTCGATCACCTCCTCGGCGGCCCGGACGATCAGGTCAACCTTCTCCGGCGGCAACTGGCCCAGCTCCCCGTTCGCCAGGGCCGCGCATTTCTTGAGGATGCCGAGGGCACGGATCACGGGCCGGCCCCAGCGGTAGCGCTCCCGGCCGATCGGGAAATTGGCGTGGGATCTCTGGGTCTGGGCGCCCCAGAGATGATCCGCTGGGACCTCGACGCTGCCCAGCACGTCCTCTTCGGCTCGGAACCCGACGTCCGCACGCGCGTTTCTCGACATGACTCCACGATTCCCTTTCCTCTTATCCGCCGAGAGCGGGCTGCGAATACTCCGGCGTCCACTGGCTGGCCGCAACTCGGGCGCGCAACTCCTCGGCACTGGTCTTGGACGCGAGCCCGGCCCGCTGGGCCTCCTGGCCGACAGCCGTCGCGATCTCGACGGCCACGGTGCGCAGGTCGTGGACGGCGGGCAGGAGCGAGCCGGACGGGTTCTTCCGGGCCGGGGAGTTCTCGCCCAGCGCGCGGGCGGCGGCCAGCATCATCCCATCCGTCACGCGGCGGGCCCCCGAGGCGATCACCCCGAGCCCGACCGCCGGGAAAATGAACACGTTGTTGCACTGGGCGATCGGGATCAGCCGCCCCTCGTGGGCGACCGGCGCAAACGGCGAGCCCGTCGCGATCAACGCCCGTCCGCCGGTCCACCGGATCAGGTCCTGGGGTTTGGCCTCGGACCGAGCGTGGGGTTGGAGAGCGGGAAGATCACCGGCCTCGCCGCCTTCCGTGCCATCTCACGCACGATCGGCTCGGTGAAGGCACCGCCGACCGTCGAGAGGCCGATGAGGATGGCCGCCTCGACCTGGCCGATCACGTCCGCCAGCCCGATCTTCCCATCGGACGTCCGCGGCCAGTTCGCCACGCGATCGATCGGCTGGGCATAGACCCGCTGCTCGGGGGTCAGGTCGCCCCGGCCCGTGTGGAGTAGTCCGTCCTTGTCCACCAACCAGAACCGGCTGCGGGCCTCTTGCTCCGAGAGCCCCTCCTGCACCATCGCCGCTCGCAGGTAGTCGGCGACGCCGATCGCCGCCGACCCGGCCCCGAGGAACACGACCTGCTGCTCGGGGAGCCGTTTGCCGGTCACGCTCACCGCGCCGAGGATCGCCCCCAGAGTGACGGCCGCCGTCCCCTGGATGTCGTCGTTGAAGGTCAGGAGCTGGTCCCGGTACCGCTCGAGGATGGGACGGGCGTGGGGCGTGGCGAAGTCTTCCCACTGGAGCAGCGTCGTCGGCAGCTCCGCTTGGACCGCCTGCACGAATCGTTCGACGAAGTCGAGATAGGCCTGGCCGGTCACCCGCTCATGGCGCCAGCCGATGTACTCGGGGTCGTCCCGCCGTTCCGGGTTGTTGGTGCCGACGTCCAGAACGACCGGCAGCGTTCGCGAGGGGTGGATGCCCCCCACCAGGGTGTACAGCGCGAGCTTGCCGATCGGGATGCCCATGCCGCCGGCGCCTTGATCGCCGATGCCGAGGATCCGCTCCCCGTCCGTGACCACGATGACGTCCACCTCCGGGTTGGGGCGGTTCCGCAGCAGCGTGCGGATGTCGTCCCGGTGTGGATAGGAGACGAACAGCCCGCGGTTCCGCCGGTAGATGTGGCTGAACTGCTGGCACGCCTGCCCGACGGTCGGCGTGTACAGGATCGGCAGCATCTCTTCGATGTGGT
>JBAUOX010001280.1:0-2837 GCA_049579985.1 Isosphaeraceae bacterium
TGACAAACATTTTTAAAGAATTTCGTTGACGGCGTTGGTCCTAAAGCACATAATCCCGCTTTGTCAAGCTCTGCTCAGGAACCGTGCAGCCAACTCGGACCGGTGGTGGAACACACGCTGGGGGACACCAATGGCAGACATCACGGCCATCCCGGGCATCGCGGATCTCCGACGGCACACGCGGGGGGGGGACAGGTGGCCCGCGCGTTTGCGTGGCGGTGCTCGACGGACCGGTCGACCTGGAGCATCCCTGCTTTGCGGGGGTGGACCTGACGCCGCTCGCCACCCTGGCCAGCGGCCGGGCGATCGGCGGGGGGATGAGCCGGCACGGCACCCATGTGGCCAGCGTGATCTTCGGGCGCCACGACGGCCGGGTCCACGGGCTGGCGCCGTGTCGCGGGCTGATTGTCCCGATCTTCTCCGAGAGGAGAGGCACCTCTCGCAACTGGATCTCGCCCGCGCCATCGACCCGGCGGTCGAGGCGGGGGCGCACGTCAGCAACGTCAGCGGCGGGCAGAGGGTCCCTACCAGCGAGGCGAAGGATCTCCTGGCCCGGGCGATCCGGCACGCCGGGGATCGGAACATGCTGATCGTCGCCGCGGCCGGGAACGACGGCTGTGCCTGCCTGCACGTCCCCGCCGCGGTGGCGTCACCGCAGTGGGGTGCCTTGGCCTTTCTCACTTTTAGGACCGATCATGATCACGCCCATGAGGATGATCGCGCCCACTCTGAAGTCCATGCCGTGGCCGACGCCGCAGAGGCCGGTCCAGGCCGCCCCGGTCCGGCGCGAATGCATCGGAAGGGGGAACCCCGGGGAACGGGAGAACGGGGGGTTGGGTATCACCCCGTGCTTTGTGGACCCCAAATTGATGCCAGACTGGAACAAGATTTGGCCGGGGTCCATACATCCTTTTGCAGGAGAAGATCAAGATTAATATACTCCGTAACCAGCCGGAGATCAAGGGCTTCTGGGCTGGGCCCCCGCACCAGCAGGGGCCTGGGCCTGGACGACCGCAGCCATGTCCGGGGGGAATCGGGGCGCCGTTACCTGGCACCCGAATCCCGCGTCGCCTCCGGGAATGGATCGCCTCTGGGATGGGATCGAACTTCCGCTCGCCCGCGATCCGGACCCTCCGCACGTCGCCCGCCGGACCGGGGGCGGCGATCCAGCGGGCTGACTCATCGGGGCCTTGGTGCACCATCCAGGAGAAGACCGATGAACGAGCGCGAGATCAAGGACCGTCCGGTGTCGCGGGCCCTCCGGCCTGCACAGGCCGCTCCCGTGCGGCGGACAGCGGTCGACAAGCGGGGATGGAACTAGCATCTGAGGGTTTTAGCGTGAATAAGGGGAATGAGCCGCGCACACTATTAACGACCTATCGAACTTACTTTCAAAAAGTTTGATCGTTTGTTCTCTATTGGGTGATGGGGGTCGCTCGTGCAGCCTCGAATTATCCGCCGCGAAAGCCAGGAAAATCTCTATTACATCAATCGCCATAAGGACTTGTTCGATATCGAACCGTCGCCCCTGCTGGTCGAGTTCGAGGCGTTCGCGGGCTGGTCGCGCGATTGGTCGCAGGACTGCTCGTGCAAGGTCGAGGGCGGCCGGGTCCTCCCGGCCCGGTTCTATCTCAGCCGGCATCATCCTCAGCCCAGCGACCACCTGGCGGTGCGGGAGCTGTTCCGACGGGTGGGATCGCTCCCCGGGTCCAGGCTGGACTATCGCTGGATCGACCGCTTCTTCACCGATCGGGACGACCTCGCGAAGGTCGACCAGGTCCTTGTGGCGATCGACGCGCGTCGCGACGCACCGACGTTGAAGTACGGGGTATGGCTGGGTGACGATCCGGCGTACCGAGATCGGGCCGTCGCGATGCTCGGAAACCGCCCGGGGTTTCGCGACCAGCTCGCCCTGGCGGATTATTGGCAGGTCGACTTCAGCCTCCGCCTGGACGGGCGGAGCGCGATGGAATTGTACCTTTCCTTCATAGACCCGGACCGCGAGCCCTCGCGGGGGCGGCTTGCGGGATGGCTGCCGCCGATCGCCCGGCGATGGCCCGAGGAGTCCGAGGTCTTCGGCCTCGGCGTCGAGACGGGCCGACCGCGCAACGTCGTCTATCTGATCCCCCGCGACCCCGACACCTTCATCTCCCGGCTCGGCAACGACGCCGCCCAGAGCGTCCACGCGCGCTGCCGTGGCGTTGCGTTGGTTAACCCGTCGGTCGGTTTCCCCGAGGAGCGGCTGATCGAGGGAACGACCGACGCGCTCGCACTGGAATACACGGTCCGAGTAAACACGAGGGGTGAGCCCGAGCCCGCCCCCAAGCCGGCGTCCCACGGCCGTGTTTTGCCCCCCGTAACTCAGGTGAGGTGATCGATGGAGCAAGTCATCCTGGTGGACGAGCGCGACCGGGCGTTGGGGGTCGAGGAGAAGCTGCGGGCGCACCGCGACGGTGGCATGCTGCACCGGGCCTTCTCGATCTTCATCCGCGACCCTGCCGGGCGGGTGCTGCTCCGCTCGCGCCGGAAGTACCACTTCGGCGGTCTCTGGACCTACGCCTGCTACGGCCATCCGCGGCCGGGCGAGGCCACCGACCGGGCCGCCCATCGCCGGCTCCGTGAGGAGCTGGGATTCGACGTGCCGCTGAGCGAGGTCTCCGCGTTCGTGTACCGCGCGGAAGACCCGGGGAGCAACCTGACCGAGCACGAATACGATCACATTTTCCTAGGAGAATTGTGGGCGCTCGCCAGTTGGTGCGCCAGGACGGGGGTCGGGCGGCCAATTTTACGGTGCGCAACCGCTGAAACCAGCCCAGACGCGCGCACCAACTGGCGAG
>JBAUOX010001281.1:0-9258 GCA_049579985.1 Isosphaeraceae bacterium
CCCGGACGATTGGCTTCATCCTGCGCGCGTCGGCGAAACCGATCCGCAGAATCCTGCCGATCCTGACGAATCTTCGAGAGGCAATCACCCTCCGCGGTTCGGATTCAAGCCAGTTTTCCGGATCTGCCGATAAGAACGAGGGCACCAGATATGTCTCGTGGCAGAGGAGGCATTGGCCATGTCACGAAATGTGAGCATCCTTTGGCTAGCTCTGGGCATGGCATCGTGCGGCTGTGTCAACGTGACCACGAAGATCACGGGCTCCTCAAGGGCCGGGGCTGAACAGCTCTTGCTGACCGGCACGTCCGATCGGGCTGTTGGTTCGATCGATTTCCGCCCGCTCTCGGGCCACCGCGTCTACCTCGAGACGTCCCAGGTCAGCGCAGCCGATTCGGGGTGGGTCATCTTCGGTCTTCGTCGCGAGATGGCCCGGCAAGGACTGCTGCTGGTCAGTGACAAAAAGGACGCACAGACGCTGATCGAGGCGGCTCTTGGCGCTTACGGGACAGATGAGGTCGATTGCCGATTCTCCCTTCCCAGCACGTTCTCGCTGGGACTATTGCCGGTTTCGACCGGCGCGTCGGCTACCAGCGGCCTGATCCACAAGAACCGGCAAGACGCCGTGGTCAAACTGGCCTTGTTCGCCTACGACGCAAAAACGCGCCAACTGGTCTGGGAATCCAACACGGTGATGGAGTGCGGCTATCTCGACCGCCAGTACCTGGGAACGGCCAATATCAGTCGCCAAACTTCGTTGCCGGAGCTGGAGTCTTACCCGCCTCGCCGGGTCCGATAGGGGGTCCGCGCGGGAAACGTGGTTGGCCCCTTCGATCTTCATCACCCCAGGCCGAACTGTACCAGGACCTGGTTTTCGCTGTCCCTATCCCTAGCCAGTTGTTCGCGAAATCATGTGCTCGGCCAGCTTGTCCGCCGGAGCGGCTGGCCCCCCTCTTGAATCCGTTCAAACCCTCCTGGATGGTACACTGGCCCATCGTGTAAAATACATTGTGCTCAAGGAATCGGTCCACAGCGCGGCTGGGGAATAGACGGGCCATGATGGCGGTCTGCTCCGGGCCGCGGCAAGTGTAGCCCGCCCTCCTTCATGGCCAATCCGTTGCGTCCGGGAATCGGCCCCCGTCTTCCCTTGACCGGCTCACTAAGAAGATTGAGTGTCCGAAGATCCGGGTCAGCGGCTCGAACAGCCGCGCGACCTCCGCATCGACTCAGGAGTTGAGGAGATATGGCCCAGGCCCAAACCGAAGCAAAGCCGGTCGTGAACCGGACGCAGGCCCTGGTCTGGCTTCGCCAGATGATGCTGATCCGCCGGTTCGAGGAACGGGCCGAGATGCTTTACCAGAAGGGAAACAAGATCGGTGGCTTCTTCCACCAGTACAGCGGGCAGGAGCCCGTCGCGGTGGGGTCGATCGGCGTCCTGAGAGAAGATGACTACCTGATAACGGCGTATCGCGACCATGGTCACGCCCTGGCCCGGGGCATGAGCGCGCGGGCGGGGATGGCCGAGCTGCTGGGAAAGGTCACAGGCTGCTCCCGCGGCAAGGGGGGCTCGATGCACTTCTTCGACGTCGAGAAGGGCTTTCTGGGCGGCCACGCGATCGTGGGCAGCCACGTCCCCCTGGCGACCGGCGTTGCGTTCGCCCTCAAGTACCGCGGCGAGGACCGGGTGTGCGTCTGCTTTTTCGGTGAAGGGGCCATCAACCAGGGTTCGGTTCACGAGGCCCTGAACATGGCCGCGCTCTGGAAGCTGCCGGTGATTTACATCGTCGAGAACAACCAGTACGCGATGGGTACTTCACTGGAACGATCGACCGCCGTGCTCGATCTGCGGCTGCGGGGTGCGACGGCATACGGAATTCCCGGCATCACCATCAACGGCAACGACATCGAGCTCATGGCGAAGACGACTCGCGAGGCGGCCAATCGGGCACGCGGCGGCGAAGGGCCGACTTTTATCGAAGCCCAGACCTACCGCTACAAGGGGCACTCGATCAGCGATCCTGGCAAGTACCGCTTGCGCGAGGAGCTGGACAGGGCCATGAAGAACGACCCGATCATGGTCTACCAGAACGTTCTCAAGCAACGCGGCTGGATCGACGACGAGACCGCGGACACGCTGCGCGATGAGATCAAGACCGAGGTCGAAGAGGCCATCGCATTCGCCGAGCATAGCGAGCCGCCCTCGCTGGACCAACTCTACGAAGACATCACGGTGGCCCCCTTTATTCCCCAGGAGTGACGATGCCTCTGATTTCGTATCGCGAGGCCTTGAACCAGGCGATGACCGAGGAGATGGAACGCGATGACCGGGTCTTCATCATGGGCGAGGAAGTCGCACAGTACGATGGCGCCTACAAGGTCAGCCAGGGCATGCTCAAGAAGTTCGGCGCACGCCGGGTCGTCGACACGCCCATCTCGGAGGCGGGATTCACCGGAATCGGGATTGGCGCTGCGATGGCGGGGCTGCGGCCGGTCATCGAGTTCATGACCTTCAGCTTCAGCCTCGTCGCCATCGACCAGATTGTCAACAATGCCGCCAATATGCGGTACATGAGCGGCGGACAGTTCGCCGTCCCGATCGTTTTTCGAGGCAGCTCGGGCATGGCCGGTTGCCTTGCGGCCACACACTCGCACCGGCTCGAGGCGTGGTACGCCCACATCCCCGGCCTGACGGTGATGATGCCGGCCACGCCCGCCGACGCCAAGGGGATGCTCAAAAGCGCGATCCGCTCGGATGACCCGGTCATCTTCATGGAGCACGAGGTTCTCTATCCCGAGCGGGGCGAGGTTCCCGCTGGCGAACACCTGGTACCTATTGGCAGGGCAGACATCAAGCATCCCGGCACCGACGTGACCCTGATCACATACTCGCGGTCGCTCAAGACGACCCTCGCCGCCGCCACGCAACTGGCCGATGAGGGCATCTCCGCCGAGGTCATCGACCTGCGGACGATCCGCCCGCTCGATCTGGACACGCTGCTGCACTCGGTCATCAAAACGCACCGTGCCGTGATCGTTGAGGAAGACTGGCCCTATTGCGGAGTTGGCGCCGGGATCGCCGACCGCATCACCCAACGCGTCTTCGATGAGCTCGACGCGCCGATTCGCCGGGTGGCCGCCAAGGACACCCCGGTCCCCTACAACCGGGCGCTCGAGGAGTCGATGTTACCGTCGGTCCCGCGGATCGTCGCCGCCGTCCACGATGTGGTCTACCGCTAGAATAGAAACGGGGCCGCGCGGATACCGCGTGCCGCCGGGCCGATAAGTGGTCGTGCCACCTCATCCATTGATTGATGGAGAAAACACGTGCCGACTGAAGTGACGATGCCGAAGCTCAGCCCCACGATGGAATCCGGGGTGATCGCTCAATGGTTGGTCAAGGTCGGAGACACGATCAAGGAGGGCGACGTTCTGGCCGATATCGAGACCGACAAAGCCACCATGCAGATGAAGTCGTACGATGACGGCATCATCGTGCATATCGACCATGCCGCCGGCGATGAGGTCGCACTCGGTCAAAGGGTCATGGTCCTGGCCAAAAAGGGAGAAGACGCAAAGCAGGTTGCAGCGGGACTGGGTCTGAGTGGGGCTCAGGCCGCACCGGCCTCCAAGACCGCCGAAACCGAGGTGAAACCCGCTCTTGCCGCGTCGGGTTCCACGGGGGCGACGACTTCGGGCAATGGGCAACAAGAACAGGAGGTCGCCGGGCCGCCGGTCGAGGCCCACGGAGGCCGGCTCAAGGCGAGCCCGCTCGCCCGCAAAATGGCCGAGTCGTCTCAACTTGACCTGAATCGGATCCGGGGCACGGGCCCGGGGGGGCGGATCATCCGCCGCGACATTGAAGCCTATCTGTCGGGCTCGCCCGTCCAGGCCCCCGCACCCGCCGCGACCGCGGGGGGAACGGCCACGCCGGCATCGACATCGACATCGACCCCAGCCCAGGCACCGGTGATAAGGCCCGCGACACCGCCTGCCCCGGCCGCCCCGACAGCACCTGTCGCCCGGCCCACCGCGGCCGCGGCGCCCCTCGCCGCCCAGCGAATTCCCCACAGCCGGATGCGCAAGACCATCGCCCAGCGCATGCTCCAGGCCAAGCAGACGGCTCCCGAGATCCACGTCACCGTGGAGATCCGGGTCGACAAGCTGGTGGCGATCCGCGAGGACCTGAACCGGCAGCTCGCCGCCGAGAATATCAAGCTCTCGCTGGGGGACTTCGTCACGAAGGCCGTGGCCATCGCCTTGCGCAGGCATCCGGGGCTGAACGCAAGCTACGAGCCGGACGCGATCGTTCGCCACGGCGAGATCAATATCGGCATCGCCGTCGCCCTGGATGAGGGCCTGATCGTCCCGGTGCTGCACAGGGCCGACACCCTGGGACTGGCGGACATCCGCCGGCAGAGCGCGGCCCTGGCTGTCGCGGCCCGTTCCAAGCAGCTTACGACCGAGCAACTCACCGGCAGCACGTTCACGATCAGCAACCTCGGCATGTTCGGCATCCGTCAGTTCGACGCGATCCTGAATCTGCCGGAAGCCGGCATCCTTGCCGTCGCCGCGGCCGAGAGGCGGCCCGTGGTCGAGGGCGACAAGCTGGTTCCCGGCACGGTCCTCGCCGTCACGCTCACCGCCGATCATCGAGCCGTCGACGGCGTGATGGCCGCGGATTTCGTGCGGACGATCAAGCTGCTGCTCGAGGAGCCGGCGATGATGCTGCTCTGAAGACCCGTCGAGGACCGGGGCCAGGATGACAAATAGAAGATGAAAATGGCAAATGACAGATGAAAATGGCAAATGACAGATGATAGATGGCGGATGACAGAAGGACACCATGGCATACGACTATGACATCCTGGTAATCGGTGGCGGCCCGGCCGGATATGCGGGGGCGATTCGTGCCGCCCAGCTCAAGAAGCGGGTCCTCTGCGTCGAACGCGATAAACTGGGCGGAATTTGTCTGAACTGGGGCTGCATCCCGACGAAGGCACTCCTTTCCAATGCCCACCTGGTCGAGCTGATCAAAACTCACGGCAAGCGGTTTGGCTACAACGGCCAGGGTGACTGGGATTTTGGCCAGATGATTGGCCGCAGCCGGAACATCGCCGGGCAGCTCAACAAGGGCATCGAGGGACTGTTTCGCAAGTACAAGGTCGCGTCCAAGTTTGGTGTCGCGAAGGTGACGGCCCCCCACGAAGTCCAGGTTGGCGATGAGAAAATCACTGCCGAGTCCATCGTCATCGCCACGGGTGTCCGGCCCCGCCCGCTTCCCGGGGCCGATTTCGACGGCAAGGTCATCATCTCGTACAAGGAAGCCATGTCGCTGGCCAAGCAGCCGAAATCGATGCTGATCATCGGCGCAGGTCCGATCGGCATGGAGTTCGGCTACTTCTACAACGCCATCGGCACCAAGGTGACCGTCGTCGAAATGCTCGACCGGATCGTTCCCGGTGAAGATGAAGAGATCTCCGCGGCGCTCAAGAAGATTCTGTCCGAGAAAGGCCTGAACATCCTTACCAGCTCGAAGTCAACCAAGGTCGAAAAGAACGCCAAGGGGGTCATGGCCGAGATCGAGGCGCCTTCCGGCAAGACAACCATCGAGGCCGACATCATGCTCGTGGCGATCGGCGTGCTCGGCAATGTCGAGGGTCTGTTCGCCGACACGGTGAAGGTGGAGATCGTCAAGAATCACATCCAGGTCGATCCCAAGAACGGCTATGTGACGAGCGTCCCCGGCATCTATGCTGTGGGCGACGTGATCGGCCCGCCGTGGCTGGCCCACGTGGCCCATTTTGAGGCGGTCTGCTGCATCGAGAAGCTCTGCGGAGTCTCAGATCGAACCGTCGACTACTCGACGATCCCCGGCTGCACTTACACCGAGCCGGGCGTGGCCAGCGTGGGCATGACGGAGAAGGCGGCCCGAGCGGCCGGCCACGAGGTCCGCATCGGCAAGTTCCCGTTCCAGTTCAGCGGCCGGGCCCTGGCCGCCGGCGAGACCGACGGATTCGTCAAGCTTGTCTTCGACGCCAAGTACGGCGAGCTCCTGGGCGCCCACCTGATCGGCGCCATGGCCACCGAGATGATCAGCGAGCTCGTAATGGCCAAGAAGCTCGAGGCCACCGAGGAAGAAATCCACCACATCATGCACCCGCACCCGACGTTCTCTGAATCGATCATGGAAGCGGCCGGGCAAGGGCTGGGGGAGTCGGTGAATATCTGAGCGGCCCCTTCGCTTGCGCTTCAGGCTTGTGAGCGAGCTCGGAACAGCAAGGGCTGGGGGAGTCGGTGAATATCTAAACCTGGCAGGCCGAAAGGCACGGTGCCCCGTCGCAAGCTTGACGCACCCTACCGATGGTGGCGGTAGCTCGAGGATTCAATCAGGCTCGTCGTCGTCAGCGACGCGTTCGGCCGCGGGTGTCTCGTCCTCTTCCTCCGCGCCGGCGGACGAGCCGACGGGCACCGCGTAAGCGCCATCGATCCACCGTCCCAGGTCGATCAATCGGCAGCGGTCCGAGCAGAAGGGAAATGACGGCAGGTCGTCCAGCTTGGCGATGCTGAACGTCTTGGAGCAGATTGGGCAGCGGCCCCGGATCATCAGACAGCCCCGTTCGAAGAACTCGAAGAAGTCGAGGAGGAAGTGGAGCTCGACTTGCTGGAATCGGTCTTGGGTGCATCACTCTTGGACGAGTCGCTCTTGGACGTGCCGGACGAGTCGGACGACGACTTCTCGGCCTTGGCGGCACTCTTGTACGAGTCGCTGCGATAGTCGGTCTTGTAGAACCCCGAGCCCTTGAAGAGGATGGCCGCGCCGGGTCCGATCTTGCGGCGAAGCTTGGGCGCCTTGCACTTGGGGCAATCGGTCTGGGGCTGAGACACGATTGACTCGAAGGCTTCGAATTCATTCCCGCAGGCGTCGCACACATAATCGTAAGTTGGCATCAGTCACTCCCTACAAACAAGCAGACCTGTCTTCATCGTGGCCTCCAGATCCGTTGCTCGGATCTAGGGCGCATGCTTCATCCGCCAATGCGTTCCAGGAGCCGAAGCATCAGGGTTTGACCGAGACGGCCACCTTGCTGGGGCGGAGCACCCGGTCATGGATCTTGTAACCCTTGCCAAGCTCCGCGACCACCGTCCCCTCGGGATGCCCGGCACTTGGTTGTTGCATGATCGCTTCGTGGAAATTGGGGTCGAACGGTTGTTCCAGTGCGGCGATCGGCTCGACCCCATACTTGGCCAGGATGCCGAGCAATTGTTTCTGTACCAGGTCCAGCCCGGACGTGATTCCCTGGTTGGCCGATGCGCGAAGGGCTTCGATGGCGCGCTCGAGGTTGTCGATGCCGCCCAGCACGTCCTGCGCCAAGCTGCCGATTGCGTAGGTTCGAACCTCATCGGCCTGCTGCCTGGCGCGCTTCTGGTAATTGGCGAAATCCGCCTGGATACGCAGGACCTGGTCCTTCAGCTCGTCGCGTTCCTTCTGTAAGAGGTCGATCTCCTCACTGGGCAAAAGAGAGGCTCCGTTGGCTTGGCCGGCGTTCGGACCCGGTTCCGCAGCCGCGTCCAGGGGCCGATCCGAGGCGGATTGCGAACTTGGCACCGTCTGGTTGGGAAGATCGGACTGAGAATTGAGCTTGGTCATGATTCACCTCTTGTGGCGGACAACGGTTCTGGCCGCCAGCGGGGGAAGCGGTCGGGATGCTGCGGATCAGGTGTCTTGGCTGATCTCCGGGGTCTCGGTTTCCTCAGTGAAATAGTCCCGCAGTTTCTCGAAAAAGCTTTTTCGCCTGGGACTGACCTGCTCATGCTCGATCTCGGCAAACTCCCGGAGCAATTCCTCCTGTCGGGGCGTCAGGTGACGCGGGGTCTCGACCACGACCTCGACCAGCTCGTCTCCCCGTCCGCGGCCACTGATATCGGGCATGCCGCGCCCCTTGATCCGGATCATCTCGCCGCTCTGGGTGCCGCGAGGAACCATGACAGTGCCGGGACCATCGAGCGTGGGGACCTGGATCTCGGCGCCCAGCGTAGCCTGGGCAAAGCTGATCGGAACCTGGCAGAAGAGATCGTTACGCCGCCGCTCGAAGAACGGATGCCGCTTGACCACCACCTGAATTCGCAGGTTGCCTCGCGGCGCTCCGATGTCTCCCAGCTCGCCTTGGTTGCGAAGCTGCAGCCACATGCCGCTTTCCACGCCGGGTGGAACATCGACATGGAGCTTGCTCGCCGAGGGAGTGCGGCCGGCGCCCCGGCAAGTGGGACAAGGATCGGTGACTCTTACCCCATCACCGCCGCAGGCCGGGCAGGTGGTCGCCACCTGGAAGAAGCCGCGTGCCTGAACGATCTGGCCCCGGCCGCCACAGTAGTTACACGTCGTGGGGCTCGTCCCCTTGCGCGAGCCCGAGCCGCGGCAGTCGCTGCAAAACTCCTGGCGGCTCACTTCGATGCTGCGGGACGTACCCCGCGCCGCCTCCACGAGCTCGATCTCGAGCTTCATCAGCAAGTCCGGCCCGGGGCGTGGCCCGCGCCTGCGCTCGCCGAAGAGGTCGCCGAACAGGCCGCCGCCGAAGATATCGCTGAACGCCGACATGATGTCGTCGGTCGAGCGGAAGTCGTGGACGGCCGCACCGTCCAGCCCGGCGTGGCCGTAGCGGTCGTACCGCTGCCGCTTTTCGGGATCGGACAGAACCTCGTAGGCCTCGGCGGCTTCCTTGAACTTTTTCTCGGCGTCCTTGTCGCCCGGATTTCGGTCCGGGTGAAACTTGAGCGCCATCTGCCTGTAGGCTCGTTTTACGTCGTCGGGCTCCGAGTCGCGAGCGACCCCGAGCACCTCATAGAAATCGCGCTTGGTCGTGGCCATCGGCATGGCGTCTCAGCAGTCCTCATGGATGTTCCCGAATTGACGAAGGCCGTCGATCGACCTTCCCCAACTCCATTGATATTCCAGAATAACCTACGACGCCAATTCCTGACAGGCGACCCGGCGCGGGGAGATCCGGGAAGAGGCGGCCGGAGAGCGGGCAAGGCCGGAGAACCTTGCCCGCACCGTGGGGCCAGACCCCAGCGCCGACCAGAAATAGAGAGATTACAACCCGGAGCAGGGCATCAGCGGACGGAACCCTCGATTCCCGGTCCGCCTTCCTTCTCGTCGTCCTTGATGTTGGTGATCATGGCCTCGGTCGTCAGCATGAGCGCGGCGATCGAGGCGGCATTCTGAAGCGCGGTTCGGGTGACCTTGGTCGGGTCGATGATTCC
>JBAUOX010001282.1:0-3450 GCA_049579985.1 Isosphaeraceae bacterium
AGGTAGGTCCGCTCTCCGCGCCGGAAGGTGTTGCGGTCCAGTCTCCAGCCGTCGGCTTCGAGCTGGTCCCGGGTGCGGAACAGCCCGGAGTCCGTTGCCATGTTGAACAGCCCTTGGCGGAACAAGATGTCCCATGGATTCTGCTCTGGACTCACGTCGCGAATCAGGACTGGTACGCGGCGGTAGATGGCTTTGTTGATCTCTGCATCACGCTTAGACCTGAAGATCGGGCAAGTGCCCGTGTTTGGGTTCATGAGCCGGATCTCCTCGGCCGTGAGGCGGAAGTGACGGTCCGGTTCGTTGAGGTGCTCCACTCGTCGACAGAAGAAGACGAAGTCGGTGCTGGAGCAAGGCCGTTCCCGACCCGTCAGGGTCATAAGGCTAAAGACCACACGGTGATCGACAGCCGGAAAGACGAACTCCTCGTTCTCGAAGTGGTAAAAATCAACCAGTGAGCGTTGCTCCATAAGATCATGGAAGAAGTGCTTCGTTGTGTCGTCGTAAACAATCCCTGGCGGTAGAACCATTCCCACCCGTCCCGTGCCGGGGATGAGATGTCTATCCAGCTCGGCGAAGATCGCGTAGCTGTTGATCTTCCCGACGGCCGTGAACGGGAATTTGCCCGATCTCCGGATCAAGTGTGACTCACCATCGGCCTTGCGACGCTCGTCGCAGAGAGTGGCATAGAGGCGGGGGCTCTCTTCAGCGAGGCGTCGAACGGCTGCGCCCCGTGCGGCAGCATTGGCAGCATTTGCGATGTCGGGACGAACTTGTGCGAACCATTCTCGTTCCTTGAATTCGAACGTCTCCCACGGCGGGTTGCTCAGCACGACATCGAAGCCGCCCTTCCAGCCCAGGATGTCGTCGTCCCCGATCTCCTCCGACGGCAAGGAATGGAACACGTTCAGGAACGCCAGGTGCCAGTGGAAGAACTGGTAACGGTCCGCCAACCTGGAGATCTCATCCTTGACCTCGCTGGGGACGACGTTCGGGTTGTTTTCGAGCATTCGCAAGGTTGATTCGGTCAGGGTCACGCGAGGCTGGAGATCCGGCACGCGCACCTTGGGAATCACGAACGCGGCACACCAGGCGTCGGCCAGCAATTTGGCAAACTCGTATGGCCGCGACTTCTTGAGTTCCCGGTAGGCTTCGTCCTTCGCATGTATTGCCTCGATCGAATCGTCGATCATCGATTCGATGCGCGCCATGGCGGGCCCAATGTTCGACAGGCGAATCGTCTCGGACCTGGCGAAGAGGTCAAACATCGTGGTCTGCCGGTTCCGTTCGTCTCGGTTCTGCTTCCGATAATCGCGGCAGACTGCTTTGTCGTCTCCCTCGATCGGCTCGAAGGCTTCGTCCGGAATCCCGCGCCTGAGCAAGGCGGGCGTTGCCCCGAGCAGGCTGTTGCCGACCTGGACATGGTGGTCGAGGAAAGAGAGCGGCTTGCCTGGCTCCAAGGCCTCCATCCAAAGACTGACCTTGCAGAGTTCGACGGCCATCGGGTTGAGGTCAACTCCGAAGATGCAACGACCAATGATGTCCCGTTTGGCATGTTGGATCGCCGTCAGGCTCGGCTCGTCGTCGCCGGTGCGGATGCTGGCCAGTTGCTTGGCGAGTCGCCCGACGGCGGCGATCAGGAAGTGGCCGCTGCCGCAGGCCGTGTCACAGATCCTCAAGCTCAGCAGGGCCTTCTCGGGATCGGGCTTGCTCAGGGCTTCGTGGACGACCGGCTCAAGGGCTGAGTCGAGCAGGCAACTGATCAACGAGGTCGGCGTGTAGTAGCTCCCGGTCGTCTTCCGCTCGTGACCGGCGGCCACCGCCAGTGTGAACGGGCCTTCGTCGGCACCGATGCGAGGGTGCAGTTCGAGGAGCGACTCGTAGACCGACCCCAGCTCCTCCGATCCCATGTTGCCGAAGTCGACCGGCCGCAGCACAGAGCCACCGCGTCCCGAGACATCCTCCGTGTAGCAGAGGTGGCGGATCGCTTCGAGCAGGTGCTCGTTGGCCAGAGACGCTGAATCGAGGTGCAGGGTCGTCTCGGGCGAGAATAGGAACGAGCCGAGGCCAGGGATCGCGAGCGGGGCATACCCGCTCCGCAGCTTCTCGAAGAGGACTTTGAGCAACTCGTAAAGGTCCGAGTGGGCCGTCCCACGTCGCTGTGATGCCAGCTTCCGGAGTCGGCCGAGCGAATAATACTGGGCATAGCGGCGGCGGGCCTCGGGCGTTGAGACCGGGGGATGAAGGAGGTTCTGGTCCTCGCCCAGCCGCTTGTCCTCGGCCACGAGCAGAAGCAGGATCCGGTAGACCATCCGGAGCAGCTCGCGGTAGAACGCCTGTGTGTCGAGCGTCCCTGTCCGCAAGGCATCATTAAGTGCGGTGTTCCCCCGGGCGACCCGGAAGCCCGTGCCGAGGGCCTGGATGGCCCGCTCGACGCCGACGCGCAGCTTCTCCCGGGCCCGCGTTCCCTGCTCCTCCGCCAGCTTCGACCACTTCTCGAGCCAGCATTCCTCAGGTCGTTCCTCGGCCAGGATCTCGACTCGCGACTGGTGGCAGAGCGCGAAGAGAAGGACGAAGTCGGGGTAGACCTCGCCCTCGAACATCGCCTCGAGGTCGAATTCGACGTTCGACGCCCGGACCAGGCTGACGTTGTCGTGCAGGACGACCAGCCTCAGACCGTTCGACACGAACCCCCAGCGGTGCTGGGCCGAGCGGTTCAAGAACTCCTGCACCAGGCTGTAGGGGCTCCGCTGGGCCGCACCGGTGGCCCCCGGGGTCCGGCGGTCGATGTCGAACCTGAACGACACGAAATGCAGGGGGACGTGGCTTTGCCACTGGTGGCTGACCGGGTACGGCTTGCCGTCGATCTCCAGGCTGCGCTTGTTTGCCTGGAGCCAGCCGTAGCCGAGCTCGCGGAAGAGGGGTAGGAGCCACTTGTCCCGCGTCAGAGTTGTTCCCTGGTCAGAGGCCGGCGCTTTCCGGGAAGCCTCACGGAACGCCTTCCAGTTGCCCACGCAGGTGTTCCAGGCGCGGGCGGCCGCCTCGTTCAGTCGCTCGCCCGCGTTCAGGTGGTACGAGTCGGGCGTCAGCCCCGGCAGGCTCGCGTCGCCGTCGACGATGCGTGCCAGCAGGTCCACCGGCAGCAGCAGGCCCGAGGTCTGGACGGTCGTGAAGGGGTTTCGCACGCGAGTTCGCACGTCGTCAGCTCCTCACCTCATACTGGCCCGAGAGGGATGGTTACTGTCGCCCTTCCATGGCTCCGAAGAGGTTTCGTGGTCGCGTCGTCGGAGGTCACGGGGCTCGCGCCCCGGCTATTAAAACGACAGCCCGGGATCGATCGCCGTCGAGAATGCCAATGATGCCGGGGAAGGAGCTTACAACAAGCCTGAAGCGCAAGCGAAGGGCATTGAATGATAAACATTTTCGCATGCCCTTCGCTTGCGCTTCAGGCTT
>JBAUOX010001283.1:0-2125 GCA_049579985.1 Isosphaeraceae bacterium
ATTTGCACCGCGTGTTCCTGACCGAGCTGGACGACCCGGACAAGTTCGCCGAGTTCTACGCGATCTTCCATGCCGACAGCCTGCTGGGAACCGGCATGTTCGCCCAGAACACAGGCTGGCTGCTCCGAGAGACGGGCGAGCGGCAAGAGAAGGTGAGCGTGGAGCTGTACCGCGAGTACGCGGAGCGCCGGGTCGAGCTGATCCAGGAGCTTCAGGCCAAGGGCGTGACCGAGTTGAACCGGGCGATCGAGGCGGCCCAGCGCCTGCTGGACCGGATTCTTTTCATCGCCTTCGCCGAGGACCGGGGCTTGCTTCCCGACCGGAACCTGCTCAATCGCACGGCCTTCGTGCGGGTTGCCGGCCTGACGGGATGGCAGGCCTTTCAACTCCTCTTCCGGTCGATCGACAAGGGTGACTCGCTCAACGGCATACCCAAGTACAACGGCAACCTGTTCAAGCCCGACCCGATCCTCGACGACATGGGTTTCGCCCTCGATAGCGCGAAATGGCCCCAAGTATTCGTCATGATGGGCGAGTTCGACTATCGCAACGAAGTGACGGTTGACGTCCTGGGCCGGATCTTTGAGCGGAGCATCTCCGACATCGAGGAGATCAGGGCGAAGAGCCTGGACCAGCACGCTGCAACCCTGGCCGACCGCCGACGGAAGCCGGGAAGACGCAAGGAACAAGGGGTCTACTACACGGCCGATTACATCGTAAACTATCTGGTCTCGGCCGCGCTCGATCCGCTCTGGGAGCAGGCCCGCACCGACCTCGCCAGGGAGCATGGCGTTGATTTGAGCAGCACCGCTCCTCCCAGCGGCAGCTTCTTGAAGGCGATGCTGACCGGCTGGACGGCGTGACCGTGTGCGACCCGGCCTGCGGCTCGGGAGCCTTCCTGATCGCGGCCTATGACTGGTTCCTGAACCACCGTCTCAGTCTGCTCGACGACCTGAGCCACGTCGAGCCTGGCGATCCCGACTGCGCCGGTAGCCACGACGACTGGATCGAGCGTTCGGCACCCCTTATCCTCCAGAACAACCTCTATGGCGTGGACATCTCTCCAGAGTCGGTGGAGATCGCCCAGCTCTCCCTCTGGATCCGCACCGCCCGCCCGGGCCAGCCACTGACGGACCTGTCCGCCCACATCCGCTGCGGCAATAGCGTGGTGGATGATCCGATGGTCGACCCCAAAGCCTTCGACTGGAAGGCACAGTTCCCGAGCGTCTTCGAGCGGGGCGGGTTTGATGCGGTCGTGGGCAATCCCCCCTATGTGAGACAAGAGCTGCTGAGTCCGATCAAGCCCTACCTCCAGCAGCACTACCAGACCTACCACGGCGTGGCTGACCTGTACGTATACTTCTACGAGAGAGGAGTCGAGATCCTCAAACCCGGCGGTCGGCTGGCGTTCGTGGTCACGAACAAATGGATGAAGGCAGGATATGGGGAGCCGTTGCGCAGGTTCTTTGGGGAGAGGACCTGGGTCGAGCAGGTCGTCGACTTCGGGCACGCCAAGCAGTTCTTCAAAGATGCGGACGTCTTTCCGTCGTTCCTGGTACTGCGTCGGCCGATCGAAGGCGCCAGACGAGACATCGCGAGGGTCTGTGTAATTCCACGGGACACAGTGCGAATCGACGAGTTGAAGAATCAGGTCGAGACGAAGGGGACGACACTGGACATGTCCAGCGTGTCAGGTGAAAGCTGGTCGCTCGAAGCCAACGAGGGGAAAGATCTACTAACCAAGATCCGGGCGCGCGGTACTCCACTGCGGGAATATCTCGGGTACTCCCCACTCAGCGGGATAAAGACGGGTTCCAACGAGGCGTTCCTCGTTGACTCTCTGACGAGGCAAGAGCTAATCAAGGGCGATCCGAAAGCCAGGGACCTCATCAAGCCCTATCTCCGTGGCCAGGACATCAGCCGTTGGAGTCCGCGTTGGGCCGGTCTGTGGATGATAGCCATGAAGTCGAGCGGCGATCACCCCTGGCCGTGGTCCGACAAGGGCGTCGAAGCCGAGAGCATCTTTCGACACGCTTATCCGACGATTTTCGCGCATTTGACGAGCTTCAGAGAGACCCTTGCGAGGAGGCAGGACCAGGGTCGCTATTGGTGGGAATTACGATCC
>JBAUOX010001284.1:0-4899 GCA_049579985.1 Isosphaeraceae bacterium
GGCGTCATCCGGGGCAAGGTCCTCGCCGACGCGGCCGACCTCCGTGCCGCCGCCGCCGAGGCGCGCGCTCGACCTGAAGCGGGAAAACCTCATTCAGCAGATTGAGCGGCTGCGGCTCTCGGCGCACCGGGACGGCTGGTCGGCCAAGGCCTGGGACCTCGTCCGCCAAGCCGCCACGATTCGCACCGACGACGCGCTCCAGCTCGAGGCCGCTGGCTGCCTCGCCGGGTACGATGCCCGCGTCATCCAGGAGTTCAAGGACTTTGGCGCCGCCTCGCTCGCCTTCGACCGCGACGGCCGGCGGCTCCTGATCGGGGCGGTCACCGACGCGAAACGCCACCCCGACCCTGACAAACCGCTCCCTGCCCGGCTCTGGGACTTCTCGACCCGGACGATGACGACCTTTTCCGCCGCTGCCATGGGTCCCGTTGCCTTCCGCGGTGACGGCACGCCGGTCCAGCTCGTCCCCGGCACGGAGAAAGACGGACTGGCCGTCATCCTGCTCGACCTCCCGCGGAACAAGCCGCTCTCCCGGTTCATTGCGCCCGGCGGCGCGACCTTCGACTTGACCAAGGGTGACTTCACGCTGACTCCCGACGCCTCCGTGGTGGCGGCCTACCTGCAGCGCCGCGACAAGGGCCAGGTGCTTGTGGCCTGGGACGGCGCCTCGGGGCGAACCTTGGGGAGTATCGACCTGGACATCCCTGTCCGCTGCATCGCGGTCTCCCCCGACGGGTCGCTGGTCGCCGCCGGGCAGGAGGCGGGTCGGATCGTCGTCAGGTCGCCCGCCACTGGCCGCACGGTCGCGACCCTCGACAACGGCCGGAACCGGCTCAATTGTCTGTCCTTCGGCCGCGATGTCCGCCGCCCTGAGCCGACCGGCCCCGGGCCCGACGCGCCGCACTGGCTGCTCGCCGCTGGCGACTCGGGAGGGACCGTCACCGTCTGGGACCTCAACCGGCGCCAGATCGGGTCCTATTGCCTGGGGAGCACTTACGACGTCTACGCCCTGGCTTTCTCTCCCGACGGCGCCACGCTCGCCTCGTGCGGTCGCTACGCGGCCAAGCTCTGGGACCTTCGATACGGTCGAACGCTCCTCGATCTCTCCGCGAACGGCGCCTTTAGCGGCGCCTACCAATATGGTCTGGCATTCGTGCCCGACGGCCGGCGGTTTGCCCTCGGGGCCTATCCGGTGTTCGGACCCGGCGGCGTGGAAGTCTTGGAGCTCGACAACGGCCGAGGCATCCAGACCCTCTACGGCCTACGGGGCCAGGTCGCGTGGTCGTGCTTCTCACCCGACGGGCGCCGCCTGGCGGGGCTCTCGCAAACGTTCGAGGCTGGGATCTGGGACCGGGAGACCGGGAAACTGCTTCGGCTCCTCGACGCCCCGATGAACCTGTTCGCCGATAACGCCGGCCTGGCCTTCAGCGCCGACGGCCGGCGCTTTGCGCTCGCGTCCGGCGAGCGGGCGACGCTCTGGGACGTCGAGACGGGGGCCGTGCTCGGGTCGTGGACGCTACCCGGAGGCCTCTGCGACACGCTGGCCTTCGAGGGCCCCGACCGGCTCCGGCTGCTCCGTAACGAAACGAAGTCGGGACGGGTCCCGCCCACGTCCGATTACCACCCCAAGGACCACCCGCGCGTCCTCCGCCTCCGGAGGCTGACGGTTCCGGACCGCATTGAGGTCGTCCGGGAGATCAACGACTTCAACATTCACGTCTTCACCGCCGCGGTTACTCCTGACGGCTCGACCTTCGTGGCCGAGGGCCTCGGCGGCGCCGCGGGAGGAAGCGTCTCCCGGTCGCTCAAGGCCTTCGATGGCGCGACGGGGCGGGAGCTGTGGTCCGTCCCGGTTCTGTCAAAGATTAACAGCGCCAGTGTCGGCATCGACCCGGGCGGCAGGATCCTGTGCCACGCAGATGACAACAACGGCGGGAAGGTGCTTACGTGGCCACTGATGGACGTGCGCACTGGAAAGGTACTGGGTCACATCGATCCGGAGCCCGACATCCTCGGGCCGAGCGCAATCCGGTGGTTTTCCCGTCTCACTGACTTCGGCGGGACGCTCAGGCTGATGGAGAAAGGGCATGACCGGCCGCGACTCCTGATTCCGACTCCGGAAAACGCGGGTGGGGTCTTCAGCCCCGACGGGCTCCACGTCGCACTCGCCCGTGCCGACGGAACGGTCACCCTTCTCGACCTGGCCGAGATCCAGCGCCGGCTGGCCGAGTTCCACATGGGCTGGTAATGAGCCCCACCCACCCTGATCCTGCTCACACAGGCCGGCCTCCAGGTAAGCTAACGACGTTCTCCGCCGGTAAGCCCCTCATGCGCGGGCGTCGCCCGCCAATTGCGTTCCGGGTCGGGCGCGTGAAGCTCCTCGTTTCCATGACATCGAATTCGACCGGTTCTTGAAAGATTCTTGTCAGAGTCGCCAGCGTTCTCGCGGGGAGATGAGGGGAGGGACGAAAACCTGCTGAGTCGCACGCTCAAACGATAGTCATTGACGAGCCTGCAGCGACAAAGCTGTCGTGATTTCGCCCTTCTGCGTGTAGACCGCTCCCACGACAAGGGGTTCGTCAGGTGGAGGTCGCCGGCCCGGGGCGGATGTTTTGTTTTCAAAACTTGGACGGGTTCGACGGTTGTGATTATGGCGAAGAGGTGCCGGCCGAAACACCCGACTCCACCGCGAGGAGTGGTCTGGAAGAGATCCAGTGTGGCACAACCAACTCGAAGCACTAAGAGGTATCCCATGAGACTCCCCATGCTTCCGAACGCTCCGCGCCGTCGCGGCACTGACAGGCGTCGCCGGCGGTTCCATCCCACGCTCCTCCGGCTGGAGGACCGCACGGTCCTTTCCCCCACGATCTTCGTTGTGACCAACACCGCCGACAGCGGCCCGGGCTCGCTCCGCCAGGCCATCCTCTACGCGGACGCGAACGACTCCGTCCCGGTGACGATCTCCTTCAACATCCCGACGACCGATCCCGGCTACGCCAACGGCGTCTTCACGATCCAGCCTCACTTCGACCTACCGATTCTACTCGACAACATCACGATCGACGGGACGACTCAGACCAAATTCACCGGAGACACCAATCCGCTAGGCCCGGCGGTGGTCCTCAACGGCTCCCTTGATTCGGGTGGCACTGGGGCTGGTCTGAGGCTCGACGATAACAACACCGTGGGGGGGCTTGTCGTCAACGGTTTCGCCGGGGACGGAATCTCCCTGAACTGGTACACAACCTCCCACACCGCGATGAACAACGCCGTCCTCAACAGCTACATCGGCACCGACCCGACCGGTACCAAGGCGGTGCCGAATAATGACGGCGTCAACCTGATCGGTTATGGTTCTCCCTCCCAACAAGCCACGGGCAACGTCATCCAGGGGAACTTGATCTCGGGGAATCTGGGTACCGCTCTCGGCGGCGGCGACATCACTGGGACGCAAATCATCGGCAACCTCATCGGCACTACCCGCGACGGCGTAAGCCCACTCGGCAACGGCGGCGATGGGATCACGCTTGCAGGTGCAGGCGCGCCTAACAATCTCATCAAGGGGAACACGATCGCCTACAACAAGGAGGATGGAATCCTGGATGCACCGGATTACAGTTACAGCGTCGCCTACACGACAAGCGGCCATCAGGGCAACGCCTTCCTCCAGAACTCGATCTTCTCCAACGGCATGCTCGGCATCGACCTCCTCGCTCCCGGAACCGGCGGCAAAATCGATGCCCCACAAGGCGTCCCACTCCAGAACACGCCCGGCGGCCCGCACCAGGGGGCGAACCTGCTTCAGAACTACCCCGTGCTCACCTCGGCGGTCTCCGTGGCGTCCAGCACGGTCGTCACCGGAACGTTCAACAGCACGCCCAGCGAGACCTTCCACCTCGAGTTCTTTGCCAACCCCACGGCCAATGCCTCAGGGTATGGCGAGGGCCAGACCTACCTGGGTTCGAGTTCGGTGACAACCGATGCCAGCGGGAATGCAAGCTTCGCTGTCGCGTTTCCAGTGACCGTCCCCGTTGGTAACTTTATCAGTTCGACAGCGACCGATCCCAGTAACAATACCTCCGAATTCTCGCACGATCAGGTCGTCAGCCCCTCAGGCACGATCATCGATGCGGGGTTCGAGCAGGTGGTGGTTGGGGCCGGCAAGTTCCAGTATCGCCCCACCGGCTCGGCCTGGACCTTCGCCGGCAGTGCCGGCATCTCGGCCAACGGCTCCGGCTTCACCTCCGGCAACCCCGCGGCCCCCCAGGGCACGCAGGTCGCATTCATCCAGGGCACCGGCTCGTTCACGCAGTCGGTGGGAGGCTGGGCCGCCGGCACCTACACGATTTCCTTCGACGGGGCCCAACGCGGCAACTTCGGCACCTCGGTCGAGAACTTCGAGGTGCTGGTCGACGGTTACGTCGTCGGCACCTTCAAGCCCACCGGCACCTCGTACCAGACCTACACCACCGCCCCGTTCACCGTGACCGCCGGGGCCCACACAATCGAGTTCCTCGGCCTGGACACCGCCGGCGGCGACAACACCGCCTTCCTCGACGCCGTCTCCGTCGCCACCGCGACGATCTGACGGCGCTCACGGTGGGCGAGTCGGGGGGATCCAAAAGGGCAGACAAAAGGGTCACTGCTAATTCTTAGCGCAAACTGCGAGAGATGGGCAATCAGCGCGTTGATGGTCTGAGCTGGGTAGGGTGCCTCGAGTCTTCGATGAGACGCACCGTCCCACCCCGCGACGCTTTACCGGCACGCCGCTGCGGGCGTTGCGTCTTGGCGATGCACCCTATCCCTCACTTCTCGCCGAGTGTTGTCGCGACCTCGAGAAACAAAGGTGTCAGAAACCGAAAAAGGCCTCTTCTTGCACCCTTGCACCCCGAAATCGGT
>JBAUOX010001285.1:0-3484 GCA_049579985.1 Isosphaeraceae bacterium
TCCATTTGAAGCCGTACTGGGGAAAACCCGCCGTACGGAATTTTAGAGGGGGAAGGGGAAACCCGAAGCTCGATCGAGCCCGCCGGGCGCCCCTTCCCTACTCGGCATTTATTCTAGCTGCGTCCCCGTTTCTGCTCCATCCGTTATCCCCGACTTGCCGCCGCATCGCCCAGCGATGTGGCGGCAGGTGGAGAAGGTTGCCGAGGTGATCGGAACTCGGGGCTAACGCCCCGAGCTTTACGATCCCGCTCCCATCGGGGGCTCACACGGGGAAATTGCTTTCAGAACAGAGTACACAGTCTTGCCTTCCTTGATGGTTTCGATGACGCGGATGTCCTTGATCGCCTTCGGCTTAACCGTCAGTGGGTTTTCCGACAGGATGACCAAGTCAGCGAGTTTGCCGACCTCGAGAGACCCTTTGCTTCCTTCCTCCCGGTATATATACGCGGCGTCGAGAGTAATCGCTTTCAGGGCTTGGCGTGGGGTGATGCGTTCCTCCGGACCGATCACGTCACCTTCGCGGGAGATGCGGTTCACGGCCGACCACACCACGAACAACTGGTCGATGGGGGCCACGCTGAAATCGGTGTGGTTGGCGCACCGGATGCCCATGCCTATGGCTGTCTTCATCGGGCTCAGGAAGTCAGCCTGTTCCCGACCTCGGTTTTCGCGATGCGTTTTGCCAAAGTAGAAGCAGTGCTCCGTGTAGAAGGACGGAATGATCTTGTATTGCACATACTTCACCAACTGGTCCTTCCGCACAAACTGGGAGTGGATGACCGTCGTGCGAAGGTCGGCTTCTGGATCCTTTGCGGCCTTCTTGTGGGCTTCCAGGAAAACGTCGACCGCGGCATCGCCGTTGCAGTGGATAAGCAGTTGGAGTTTATGGTCGTATACCAACCGCACATACTTTTCCAACAGCTCTTTGGAAAACGTCGGCTCTCCGTACCAGTTCCTTTCCCCAGTTGGGCCACCGGTCAGATAGGGAGTTGTGAAAAAGGCCGTCTTGCCCTGCGGAGAGCCATCGGTAGTGATTTTGATCCCGCCCAACTTCAGGCGGTTTTGGTACTTCCCGAAGGTGTCGGTTGAATTATTCTCGAGGATCTTTTCCGCATCCCTGATGAACGGGTAGGCCACAACGTCGATGAATAACAGATTCTGTTCTGCTGCCTTCTGGAGCAGTTCCACGTCGTGGGAAAGCGTCGCCCCTTCCTGTGCCGTGGTGATGCCGGCGGCGGCGTAGATTTCTTGGCCGGCCTTGAACCGAGCCAGCATCTCGTCATCGGTCGGTTGCGGCAGGTAGGGAACGATCAGCGCATATGCCGTTTCCATGAGCAACCCGGCTGGCGTCCCATCAGGGTTGCGAGCAATGACCCCACCCTCCGGTGTCGCCGTATCGGCCGTGATCTTGCACACCCTCAGCGCCACTGTGTTCAATACGGCACCGTGCAGCGACACGTGTCCGACAATCACCGGGTTCTTGGGGAAGTCCTTGTCGAGATCCGCGGCCGTCAGCTCGGGCCCTCCGCCTAGGCCGTTCGGGTCGTAACCGTAGCCCATGATGAACTTGTCCTCCCCCTCCGGAATTTTTTGCTGCTCTTGGAGGTCCTTCAGCGCCTTGATAATGGCCGCAATCGAGTTCGCGGGCCCCGCTGGTGGCGAATAGCAATTCGCCTGGGTGGGGACCATCAGCGAGTTGATGAAGTGACTGTGCCCGTCAATAAACCCGGGCAGCATTGTCTTGCCGCGCAGGTTGATGACTTTGGTACCACTGCCCTGGTGCTGCTTGAGCACTGCGTTCTTCTTGCCGACGGCGACAATCTTGCAGCCCTTGACAGCGATCGCTTCGGCGCCCGGGTTCGTGTCGTCCATCGTCACGATGGCGCCGCCGAAGTAGATCGCGTCCGCCGGGACATTCTGTGCGTGCGCCAACGCGGCAGGGCCGGCCAGCCACGCGAGCGTGATGACGAGTTGCAGATGTTTCATAGCGAAATCCTCAGATTGTTGAAGCGGTTTAGAGACAAAGATTGAGAAACACGACCGGATCTTCCGGGGATAAGTGCGAATGCCGGGGAAAACGGCCCTCGCCCAGTAAGAAGGCCCACAAATCCCGGGATGCTCGCACCAAAAAACGGAAGAGCCACACGACCCACGTCACCAGGACGCGGGATTTGATCAAGTGGAACCAACATAGTAACGCTTCCACGTAGACTCAACTCTCGTCGCTCTACGGGGAAGCCCGTCGAGTTCCAGATCATCGGATACCTGCGGCCCATCTATCGGGACTGGAAACAGGGACGCAGCTAGTTCTTGATTCTATCTGCGTCCCCATTTCTGCTCCCCAAGGCAAATCGCCGCGCGACGAACGAATCGTCGCGCGGCTCTTGGCGTTGATCAGGTTATTCAACAGCTCGCGACAGCTTTTCGGCCTGTTCCTTGAGCTTTTTCTCATCGTTGGCCGTGAGGCGGCTCAGGCCGAGTTC
Organism: Isosphaeraceae bacterium; assembly: GCA_049579985.1. Classification (GTDB taxonomy): domain Bacteria; phylum Planctomycetota; class Planctomycetia; order Isosphaerales; family Isosphaeraceae; genus Aquisphaera. The sequence goes on from JBAUOX010001285.1 coordinate 2,484, forward strand.
GATCACGACCTTCTTGAGCGTGCCCGTGAACTTGAACGGCATCTCCTTCTCATATTTCTCGACGACGGGCGTACCGGTGTCCATGCCGATGTCGAACGTCTCGTCGAGCGAGAAGCGGGTGGGGATGGTGCGCTCGATTTCGCCTTGCGCGACTTGTACGCCGTCCACGGAGAGTGTGCCGGTGCCGCTCTTGCCAGGGTGGCGGCCACCATTGTATTTGAAGTCGAACTTGATGGTGTGGTTGCCTCGGGCGAGTTCCGCGCCCGGACCGACACGGTACTTGTGCTGCTCCTGATTGGAGAACGCGTAATCAAATTCCGGTTTACCGTCCATGAAGAGCAATCCCCAGCCGCCGAACCGTCCGCCCTGCGTGGCGAGCACACCGTTGGCTCCTCCTTTGGGAATCCAAATGTCCGCAGTAATGGTGAAGTCCTTGTTCTTCACGTCCGGGGTTGCACCTTCGGGAATGCGGACCGGTCCCGGATCTCCCGGATAATAGGTGAATGTGGTGCGTCCCTCTGTGAGGCTCGGACGAAGGGACACGTCTGCGCGCTCGGCGAACCGGGTGTCGAGAGGATAGACGTTGTACTTCTTCGCTTCCTCAGCGAAGATGTTTAGAAGTTCCTTGAGCTTGGGGAGGCTATTTCTCTCGGCGGCGAGGTTATTCGCCTGCGAGAAATCGTCTGCGACGTGGTAAAGCTCCCACGGAAAGGCGTTCGGATCGACGCTGGCAGCACTAGGGGGTGCCCAGGGCATGCGCTGCGGCGTGGTGCTGGCCATCCAGCCGTCGTGATAGATGGCTCGGTTGCCTTGCATTTCGAAATACTGCGTCGTGTGCTTCGTGGCCGCATTGGCGTCGTCGAAGGTATAGACGAGGCTCGTGCCTTCGATGGGCTTCTGCGGCACGCCATTGATCATCGTGGGCGCCGGGAGCTTGGTCGCTTCGAGAATCGTCGGCGCGATGTCGATGACGTGGCAGAACTGCGAGCGGACCTCGCCCT
>JBAUOX010001286.1:0-5424 GCA_049579985.1 Isosphaeraceae bacterium
GGAAGACGGTACGCTGATCGCCATCCTGGACAACAACGAACGCCGAGGAAGGTGCCGGGCCCGCCGGCATCGTCATCGGTTCAGGCGGTGTGATCGTGGACACGGTTCACTCCTGTTACTCGAAGAAGCGGCGGACGACGACCTGAAACTCACCCAGCAGGTCGGGAAACTTCAACTCTTCATCGGGGCCCAGGATTCGTGGTGGCTGCTCCGCACTCACGACCAGTGCTGTTTGAGGATCGGGATCGAGAACCACCACGTACTGCACCCCTGCGGCGAGATACTCGGCGATCTTGACCAGTATGCCAGGCCAGCGATTCCCCGGAGATCGGACTTCGATAATCAACTCCGGAACTTCCGGTACGTAGTGCGAGGGAAGCGGACCCTTGGGCAAGCGTGCATAACTGTAGAAGACCACATCGGGTCCTCGAACTTTGTCCGGGCCGCGTTCGGTGATCACACCTGAATCGTTGCAAAGCACGTGGCCCAATTCGTGCTCATCCGCAAAGTTTCCCAGTATTCGGTCGACTTTGCTGCAAATCTGTCCGTGTCGGGGATTGGGTGGCGACATCGACACGATCCTTCCACGGACCAGTTCCTCGGGATAACCCGGATCGGGCCTACGGCCAAATTCCTCGGCAGTCAGTACCGGTTGCAAAGCAGTGGACATAAGCCTGGGCCTCCTCAAGATTCTGGATCCCATTGTCCTTCGCGATCCGGTCGCTGTCCATCGAGAGGAGAGACAAGTCCTTGCAGGCGGCGTTCCTCTATTTTTCGGAGAGAGCCTTCTCGATCGCGCTGCTCAGCTCTGGGGACTCGGGCTTGACGCCCGGCTGGAATCTGGAGACGACCTCTCCCTTGCGATTGACCAGGAATTTGGCGAAATTCCAAGGGATCGGCCCGGCGTGCTTGGGGTCGGTCGCTTCGCCGGTCAGGAACTCATAAAGTGGGTGAATGCCCTTGCCCTTGACGACGATCTTGGAGAACAGTGGGAAGCTGACCTCGTAGTTGGAGCTGCAAAATTGCTTGATCTGGTCATCCGTTCCAGGCTCTTGGGCGCCGAACTCGTTGGCCGGGAAGGCGAGGATCTCGAATCCTTGATCCTTGTACTTCTGATAGATCTCCTGTAGCCCCTTGTATTGGGGAGTATAGCCGCACTGGCTGGCGGTATTGACGATCAGCAACACCTTGCCCTGGAACTTAGCGAGCGGAACATCCTTGCCATCAATATCCTTCATGGTGAAGTCGAGAACGGAGATCGGTTTCTTGGCGGCGGTCTGGGCCGAAACCATGGCCCAAGGAATCGAGACCAGCAGGATGGCCGACATGGCCAGAGCGAAAAATGGGATCATGCGAGCCAACACGGTGGGGGTCCTCTAGTGAGAAAGACTCTGGTCTGGGGAGGGGACGGCAATACCGCGGCCGCCTGGAAAGTCAGGGGGATTCAGGCGACAGGTCGCAGCACCGTCAGTGGGGGGATTGTCGTACAAACCTATAACAATGATGTGACGGTGGGCATGGAAATTCAAGAGATCCAGCCGAGATCCTCTCCATCTCAACAATAACGACGGATTGACCCCTGGAGGTCTCGTTTGGGCAAACGCCCCGTGCTCCGAATGCGGTGCAGTCCATCCGGGTCCCACGGGCGAAGGGACGGGTGAGCGGATGTACGACGCATACACGCCCGGCGCACAGCGCGCGCTCGATCGGGCCCAGGTCCGCGCCCGGGCGCGCGGCGGATCCTCCGTCGAACCCGTCGATCTACTGGCCGCCCTGGTCGATGAGGCCGAAAGCCGGGCTGCCGAGCTGATGGCCCAATTCGGGCTCGATCCCGCCCGTGTTCTGAAGGCACTGGGCATGGAATCCGAGCAGTCAAGCCTCGAGTCCGTCCTCGAGACGCTGCCGGCGAAGCCCGATGAATCCGCCGAAGTGATCACGCCGTTGCCCCATACGGCGGCCTTGCGAGACGTCTTACTCGATGCCAGCATGCTAGCAAAGGCGCTCGTCCGTGGGCTTCATGTTGGAACCGAGCACCTGCTGGCGGGGCTGCTGGCGGAATCGTCCTCCGCGGCCCAGCGCTTGCTCGCCGATGGGCTCGAGCTGGAAGGGCTGCGGAGCCATCTTTCCGAGCAGTTGTCGGCCCAGTCGGCTGCCATGCCTGCGCTCGAAGAAATCCCCCCGCTCGACCTGTACGACCCGGCCCGAGCGGTGGATATCGGCCGGATTCTCGACGCCTCGGCCAACCGTGCCCGTGAGGGGCTGCGAGTCGTCGAGGATTACGCCCGGTTCGTGCTCGATGATCCGGGCCTGACCCGCCGGTTGAAGGAGGTTCGCCACCGCCTGGCCGAGGCTCTGCGCGGTTTTGACCCCGATCTGCTCATCGCCGCGCGCGACACTCGCGAGGACGTGGGCACGCACATCATGACTCCCTCGGAGCAGGTTCGCGAGAATCCCCGGGCCGTTCTCAGCGCCAATTTCAAGCGCGTTGCCGAGGCCCTGCGCACGCTCGAAGAGTACGGGAAGCTCGTCGATGTCTGGCTCTCCGGGCGGTTCGAGGTCTTGCGGTACGACGTTTACACGCTCGAGAAGCTCACGCTCACTGCGGTGCATGCCTACCGCGCCTTGGGGGAAGCGAAGCTGATGGTCCTGGTCGGCGGCTTGCCGGCGCTGGGCGACTTGATTTGGATCGTCGGCGAGGCACTGGCCGGCGGCGCCGATATTATCGAGCTTCGCGAGAAAAACCTTGCCGACCGCGAGCTGCTCGCGCGCGCCCGCGAGGTCCGGATCTTGACCGCCCAGGCGAAGGCTCGCTTCATCCTCAACGACCGCCCCGACCTGGCGCGGCTGGCCGGTGCCGACGGCGTCCACGTCGGCCAGGACGACCTCTCGATTCGCGACACCCGCCGGATCGTCGGCCCCAACCTGCTGATCGGCGTCTCGACCCACGACCGCGACCAGCTCGACGCGGCGATTCTCGCCGGCGCCGGCTACGTCGGTGTCGGTCCCGTCTTTCCCAGCGCAACCAAGGAGTTCTCCGAGCCCGAGCTCGCCGGCCTGGCCTTCGTGCAGGCCGTTGCTGAGACGACAAACATCCCCTGGTTCGCCATTGGCGGAATCACCGAGGAGAACGTTGAGCGGGTGTTAGCCGCGGGCGCAACGCGGATCGCCGTCAGCGCCGCGGTCGTGCGAGCGGAACGGCCCAGGCGGGCCGCGACGCGGCTGAAGGCGCGGCTCGAGGGACGGAAGCCGGATGACCACATGGACCTGGATCGTCCCGAAGAGGAATGACGTCTCTCTTCAGCACCGGTTCGTCTCTCGGCCCGAACACGGTATGATCCGAATGACCGGGGAGGAATGATCATGGCCCCTGAAGAGATCGCGACGGCTCTTCGCCGGCAACCGTTTGTGCCATTCCGCAGGACGCTGACCGAGGGCAGCACCTATGAAGTGCGCCATCCGGAGTTATGCATGATCGGACGCCGCTCGGCGATTATCGGTATCACGTCCCGGGATGACCCCGACCGGCTCTTCGATCGCTCCGTGACCCTGGACCTCCTACACATTGTCAAGCTGGAGCCCCTTGAAACTGCCGGCTCGCCAGCGCAGCGACAAGCCTGAGGCTCATGGAACGAAAGTGGTGGTCGGACCACCGGAACCCCCTCGCCGCCCGGGTGCCGGAGACTGCGGCGGTGGAGAGGCAAGATCCTGTGCGGGGCGGGCTTCGGTCCTGAGCCGCTCGCCGACGCCTCACCCCCTCCAGGGCACCGTCCACCATTTTCGTTCCATGAGCCGGGGATTATCTACGCCTACCCAAAGGGCAGGGTCTGGTCGCCGGGACCCCCTCCCTTGATATGCTTGACGAGGAGGTGGATAGCGGCCTCGGGCTCCCTCTCCTCGAGGGTCGGCCGACGGTCCTCTCCGGCCAGGTTCGGAGTCCGAAGCCCCATGTTCGAGAACGCAGAACTGGGTCACCGGGTCGATAAGCCGACCTACGAGCGGGAGGCGCCCCAGCTCCGCGCGGCCCTGCTCGAGGCGCAGCGGGAGCTGGCCGAGGCCAACCTCTCGGTCATCGTGATCGTGGCGGGCGTCGGCGGTGCGGGCAAAGCCGAGACGGTGGACCTCCTGCTGGAGTGGCTGGATGCGCGCGGCATCGAGACCCACGCCATGAGGGAGCCCACCGACGAGGAGCGGCAACGGCCGGCGATGTGGCGGTTCTGGCGGGCGCTGCCGCCCCGGGGTCGGATCGGGATCTTCTTCGGGGCGTGGCACGCCGGACCGATCCTCGACCGCACCTTCGGCCGGATCACCCTCCCCCAACTGGACCAGGCGATCGATCGGATCGTCGAGTTCGAACGGATGCTGCATCGCGAGGGTGTCCTCCTCGTGAAGTTCTGGCTGCACCTGTCCAGGAATGCCCAGAAGGGGCGGCTCAAGGCCCTCGAGGCCGACCCGCGCCAGCGCTGGCGGGTGATGAAGCGGGACTGGGGGCTGTACCAGCGCTATGACGCCCACCGCAGCGTCAGCGAGCACGTGCTGCGCCGCACGGGCACGGCGGAGGCGCCGTGGACGATCGTCGAGGGGACGGACCGTCGCTACCGCCACTTGACCGTGGTGCAGGTGCTGCTGGAGGCCCTGCGCGGTCGCCTGGAGCAGGTGAGGTCGGTGTCGCCCCCGTCGGAGCCGCGCCCCGTCCCCTTACCGCCGGATTCGGTGAACGTCATCAGCCGTCTGGACATGGGCCTGACCCTGGACCCGGGGACCTACGAGAAAGAATTGCGCCGGGCGCAGGGCGAGCTCGGCCTGCTCAGCCGACGGCTCCGCAAGAGGGAGAGGTCCCTGATCCTGGTGTTCGAGGGCCCGGACGCGGCCGGCAAGGGGGGCGCAATCCGTCGGCTGACGGCGGCGATGGACGCGCGCGACTACCAGGTCCTGTCGGTGGCGGCGCCGACGGACGAGGAGCGGGCCCACCCCTACCTGTGGCGGTTCTGGCGTCACCTGCCGCCGTCGGGTCGGGTGATGATCTACGACCGCTCGTGGTACGGCCGGGTGTTGGTCGAGCGCGTCGAGGGTTTCGCGCGTCCCGAGCAGTGGCGGCGGGCCTACGAGGAGATCAACGCGTTCGAGGAGCAGTTGACCGAATTCGGGCTGATCGTGGCGAAGTTCTGGCTGGCGATCACGCCCGAGGAGCAACTGCGCCGCTTCGAGGCCCGGCAGACGACGCCGTACAAGCAGTACAAGCTGACGGCGGAGGACTGGCGGAACCGGGACCGCTGGTCGTCCTACGAGGCGGCGGCGTGCGAGATGATCGAGCGGACGGGGACGGAGTCGTCGCCGTGGATGTTGGTGGAGGGGAACAACAAGGAGTGGGCGCGGGTCAAGGTGTTGAAGGAGGTGGTGCGGCGCGTGCGCTCGGCCCTCAAGTAG
>JBAUOX010001287.1:0-1909 GCA_049579985.1 Isosphaeraceae bacterium
ACTCCTCGCTCTTGCCGTCGTGGTACTCCCAGGCGTTGTCGAGGAAGTTGACGCCGGCATCGACCGCCTCGTGGACAATGGCGATGGCTTCCCGGAGGGACGGGGCGTCGCCCAGGCTGTAGCCGCCCAGCCCGATGACGGAAACCGTCTCCCCGGTCCGCCCGAACGGTTTGCGCGGGATCCGATCGGGTCCAGTGTTGCTCAGCCCGAGTCGCGGCGACGCCTCGGCCCGGAGCGAGGCACCGGACACGGTCAGTCCCGCGCCGACCAGGCCGGCGGTCTGCAGGAAGTCACGGCGGTTGGGGCCGTAAGGGTCCACCTTGTCGCGGTGATCGTTCATGACGGTTCCTCCTGTCGCGCGGGGCGGGTTGATCCTCCAACGGCAGCCGCTACGGGCCGCCGGCCTCCTTGAACAACATCTCCTGGACCTCCTTCTGGGTGACGTCCAGCGGGAAGCCGTGCGCCAATCGGGCCTGCGGGTTGTCGAACCGAAGGGACAGTTTGTAAGATTCGTGCCGGCCATCTCCGGCCGCCTCGGCGCAGCGGTCGCGCAGGGCCTGCATGTCGGCGGCGGTCATCGGCGTGAACCCGCGCGCGACGCGCAGGTTCTGGCGGAGCACGTTGAAGGAGTCGGTGCCGGCGATGGTCGTCGCGACCGGCAGGCTCATCGCGTACCGCAGCATCTCCTCCGCCTGGACCAGGCCGCTCTTGACGGCGGTGGCCGTGCCCCCCATGGGCTTCATGCCGAGCGCAGCGATGCCGCGCTTGTTCAGCTCGGGCAGGACCTGCTTCTCGAAGCTGCGGAAGGTCGCGTCCAGGCAGTTGAGTGGCATCTGCACTGCGTCGAAGGGATAGCCGCGGCGGATCATGTCCAGGTGGATGGCGGGGTCCTTGTGCCCGGTGAAGCCGACGAACCGCACCTTGCCCTGCCTCTTGGCTTGGTCCAGCGCCTCGAGAACGCCCCCCTTGGCGTAGGCCAGTTCGGGGTCGTTATCGAAGCAGACGCCGTGGACCTGCCACAGGTCGAGGTGGTCGGTTTGCAGCCGGAGCAGCGACTCGTCGAGCATCTTCAGCGCCAGACCCGCGCCGCGCCCGTGGGTGCAAACCTTCGTCATGAGGAACACCTTGTCGCGCCGGCCCTTGAGGGCACGGCCGAGCCAGTCCTCGGCGCGGCCGTTCCAGTACTCCCAGCAGTTGTCGAAAAAGGTGATGCCGGCATCGACGGCCTCGTGGACGAGCCGGATCGCCTCCTCGACCGTTTGGAGATCGCCCAAGTGATGGCCGCCGAGCCCCAGCGCCGACACCTGGATGCCGGTGCGGCCGAGCGGCCGTTGCGGGATTGTGCCCGCACGATGGTCCTGGTCCGTCATCCGCGTCTCCCGCTTCCAGTCAATAACCGAGCCGGGTCAAGACTGCATCGGGGCCGGTCTTCCGCCGGTCGAGCTTGGTGTATGTGCCCAAGACCATATTTTAAATGCGGAAGATGGAGAACGATCAAGGTTTTTTTGGACATTTTTCGCATGACATATTGGAAGATCGGGGGTCGGCCGGGGGAGGCGATGGGCTCTCCGGTCAGCCGAGTAGCGCCTCGAGGCGCGGCCGCTCGTCGGGCGCGACCAGCGCGGCGTAGAGGTCGATGAGATGACGCCGCGATCGGCGATCCGCCGCGGCGACGTCCCCGGTGCGGATCGCCTCGAGGATCTCCCCGTGGGCGCGGAGGATCTTCGCCCGGGCTGCGGCCTCCGTCTCGCCGGAGAGGCCCGCCGTGATCAGCCGGACGATCGGGTCGCGCAACGCCGTCAGGATCACCACCAGGAGGCGGTTGCCCCCGACCTCGGCCACCCGGCGGTGGAACACCGCGTCGGCCTCGACGAACCGGGCGAAGTCCGGGGCCTGCTCCATCGCCCGG
>JBAUOX010001288.1:0-3916 GCA_049579985.1 Isosphaeraceae bacterium
GGTCGCCATTGACGGTCCATTTGAAGCCGTACTGGGGAAAACCCGCCGTACGGAATTTTAGAGGGGGAAGGGGAAACCCGAAGCTCAATCGAGCCCGCCGGGCGCCCCTTCCCTACTCGGCTCAATACTAGCTGCGTCCCCGTTTCCACGCCCAGTCGGTACGGAAGGCACGAGTGGGAGTGGAGTCAAGAACGGAGCGGGGGCGCGAATGCCGTTTGGCTCCAGCGCAGGCCGTGCAGCCAAGTCATGCCCAGAGGCTGGGCCTCAGGACCGGGCGGACGGTCGCGTGATCAGCCCCACTCGGCTGGCAGCTCGCGAAGGTATGTCTGTAGCCGGTAACGGGCTTCGTCGATGGTCATCGGCCCGGGATCCTCGTCCGATTCGTGCGCCCAGTAGTTGCGGACCCGCCGCACGTCGTGGGCGCGCTGGCAAATGCCCCCCCCGGCTGGATCCCGCGCCCACGTTTGCCGCCGATCTGGTCGATCATGATCGCCGCCTCGGTCTCGCGGGCCGGGTCGTTGTGCTTCGCCCGGTCGAACGAGCGGAGCGCCGCCTCGAACGCGGCGAACAGGCGGACGATGTAGGTTCCTTCGAGGTTCTTGTCTGCTTGGCTGAGGTATTCGCGTGCCACGCGGTTGTTGCTGAGCTTGGAAGTGAACATTCGGGTCCACCAGTCACCTGGGAGCACGTCCCGGTCGGTTCAGGGCAGAGCAGAAACGGGGACGCAGCTACAATCAATAACTAGCTGCGTACCCGTTTCCACGCCCCAGGCCTCTCCAACGCCAGTCCTCCGCTCGCGCAACACGCCCTGCACCCACGGCATTCCGCTCGATGTATCGCAAAACGGTCAACAGATGTTCGTCGCCCTGCACCGGGAAGCTCTTGAATCGTCCCTGATCAAGATGTCCGTAACCCACGGTCCGATGCGCGACCCTCCAGCGCATCGCATGCGTCTGCGCCAGCCAACGGAAGAAGGCCGTGACCTGGCCGTCGGCCTCCGGCCAGACAACAAAGTGCCAATGGTTCGACAAGACACAGTAGGACAGGATGCGGATCGGGTGTCGTCGGTGCGCCTCGATCATGACCCGCTGGAACGCCTCGAAGTCGGCGTTCTTGCCAAAGAGGTGCATCCTGCCGACCGATCGGTTCAAGACATGGTACACCTGCCCGCACGGTGCTTTTCGCGCTGCTCTTGGCATGGTCCGGAAACTTCCCAGAAAGCAGTGGCCCCTGTCAATATTAGCTGCGTCCCTGTTTCCGTCCTCTACCAGAAAGCCGTGACCCATGTCTATACTAGCTGCGTCCCTGTTTCCGTCCCCTGAAGCAGGCGGCGGCGCTATGGTCCGCGGCCGAGCTTGACGATCTGAAGGAGAAATGAAAATGAGCAGGAAGACCGACACACTTACGGATTTCGACAAGCAGCTTATCGCAGGCATGAAGGAAGTCGTTGCACATATCAACGGCGAGCCCAACAACGGCCGCGCGACGGTCGTTGAGTTTGCCGACGCAAAAGCGATCCGGGAAAAGCTTGGCATGAGCCAAGCCGTTTTTTCTCGCGCCTACGGAATCCCTCTCAAGACCTTGCAGCACTGGGAGCAGCGCCGCCACAATCCAGATCGCACGGCTTCCGCCTACCTTTGGACGATTGAGGAATTTCCCGATCAAGTCCGCGAAGCGCAGCAGCGTCACCAAATGCAGCAGCCGGCCGAGATCGAGCAGCGGCCGGGGCTATTAAGGGGGAGATGCGCCCGGCCGAAACCGGGTGCATGGTGGGGGCGTCAGTCCTCGGCCGTCAAGGGTTCCTCGCAGTCGCCGCGCAGCAGTTTGGCGGCGAGCTTCGCCCAGACGGGGCGGAAAAAGGTGGCTGTCACGTTTTCACCTTTTCAGGACCCCACCCACTCGGAAAGCGATCTGATGTACAATAAAAGTGGTATTTCGCGTCCGAGAGAGAGCGTAGGAGCCCTAGCATGCATGCCATTACGATCGAGGAAGCCCAGGCCCGATTGCCAGAGCTGGTCTCGACTCTCGTGCCAGGCGAGGAACTCCAAATCACACGTGAGGGCCACCTCGTCGCCACCTTGGTCGCCCCGCCGCGCAAATCCTGGCCCTGCCATCCGGGCACAGCCAAGGGGATTCTGACCATCCTGGCCGAGGACGATGACCATCTCGCCGACTTCCAGGAGTACATGGAGTGAGACTGCTCCTGGATACTCAAGCGTTCCTCTGGTTCATCCTGGCGGAACCGAGATTGAGTGCCACCGCTTTGGGCCTCATCACCGACCCGCTCAACCATAAGCACGTCAGCCCCGCGAGTTATTGGGAAATCGCAATCAAGATCCGCCTCGGGAAGTATGCGCTGCCCGTCCCGTTTGAGCCGTTCATGAGCGATCAGATCGCGCGGAACTACTTCACGATCTTGCCCATCACGGTGAAGCACGCGGCCGTCCTGACGACTTTGCCGCTGCATCACCGTGACCCGTTCGACCGTCTGCTCATCGCCCAAACGATGGTCGAGGGCATGCGCATCGTCAGTATCGATTCGGTGCTGGATGCATACGGCGTGATCCGGCTCTGGTAAGGACTACTGGCGGGACGGAAACAGGGACGCAGCTAGTATTGACAGGGACGGAAACAGGGAGACAGCTAGTATTGAGAAGCCAAGAAACGAGCTACGTCCCCGTTTCATTCCCGGGGGCACATCGTGCCTGTGACCTGTTTGGGGGTCCGTGGATACTGGATGAGAGCCCGGTCGTGGCGGGTCATTTGATGCAGCACATCACATGGAAATGGTTCAAACTCGGGCTGCTGGCTCTGGCCGTGCTGCTCACGCTCTGGCTCCTCGCATCCCTGGCAGTCGCCTACCGACTCACCAGGCGATCGCAGCCTCGGTTCCCTGAGCCAGTACCCGCCGCCGACTGGGGCAAGTTCGAGCCTCACCGGCTGAAGACTATTGACGGTCAGGAGATCGGGGCCTGGCTCGTTGTTGGTTCCGGGGATGCCCCTTCGGTTCTCTTGATCCACGGTATCGGAGCGAGCCGATCTGCGTGCCTGAGTCGAGCCAAGATGCTCGCTGCCCAGGGCTGCTCGGTGCTCATGATCTCACTGCGGGCGCACGGCGACTCCACAGGCGACTTCAACGACATGGGCTACAGCGCCCGACATGATATCGTCGCCGCTGTCGAATTCCTGGAACGACGACGCCCCGGAAAGCCGATCATCGTCCACGGGCTGTCGATGGGTGGAGCGGCGGCCGTGTTCGCTTCAGGGGAGCTTGCCCATCGAGTCCAGGGCTACATCCTGGAGAGCCCCTATCGGAACCTGAAGGTCGCTGTGCGTCACCGTACTGAGAATGCCCTGCCGCCTCTGATCGACCGGATCGCCTACCTGGGTCTTCTGGTCGTATCTCCGCTGGTTCTCCCGGATCTAGAGAAGACCTCGCCCGTCGAGGCGATCGGTGCGATTCCTCCCGAGGTGCCGGTGCTCATTCTGGCGGGGGGCGAGGACCCCGTTGCCCGACCAGATGAGGCACAGGCGATCCTTGATCGTGTCCGATTACACGGCAGGCTGGTCCTCTTCGAGCATGCCGGGCACATGAACTTCCCCGAGACTTACCCGGACCTTTATCAGCGATCGGTGCTCGGGTTTCTCCGTGAAATGAAGAAACAGATCGATTAGAGTGTAACTACTGGCCCCGACAACCCCTTGCTCCCTGCATCAGGGCAGATCGAGTGACGCTCTCAGGCAAGCATCAATCTGGGCCATCGTCGATGGTGATAGACTGCCGATTACCCGACGAACTTTCGTCTGTGCCACCGTGAAGAGATTGCCGCAGGTGACGGCCGAGGTCTGATTCAATCCGGACTGCCGGCCTTCCGGCGTCGAAACGTCGATGAGCAGTTGCGTCGGCTCGTGAACG
>JBAUOX010001289.1:0-4749 GCA_049579985.1 Isosphaeraceae bacterium
GACCGGGACCAGGCTCGCCAGCAGGCGCCCGTCCAGGCACGCCGACCGGACCACGAAGCCCCGCTCCACCAGCCGCCCGAGGTAGTAGTAGAACCGGGCCATCCCTGCCGGCCCACTCGACCGCAAGGCAGTCCGGGCCAGTACGTCCTCGTAGCCGCCGGTCGCTGCGAGGGCGGCAAAGGGCCCGGGGTCGGCCTCCCGGATCGCCAACCGGCACCAGGGGCCCTGGAATACGAGTCCTCCACCGTCACCCGGCGCCAGTGACACCCCTTCCGGGGTTTTCAAGAACATGGAAGCCGACATGACGATCTCCCTGAGACACCCCTGATGCCGGCGAGGCTTCGCCGGTGAGCCTTAGCCCCGCTCGCGGCTAACCCGGACCCCCAGCTCACACCCCTCATCGCCCCGGGTCGATAGCCGGAGGTCGATCCCGGCCCACCCGCCTCGCGTCGTAGACCATCCACTGATGGGCGGCCGCCGATTCGAACAGCAGAGGCACGTGGTGAACCCGAAAGACTTCGGCCGGTTCCAGTTCCATGGTCGATCGACCCCGCGAAAAACCCCCCGGTCGGGGCCCCTCCGCCTGCCGCAGCAGGCGTCAGAGAAACATCGGGACCGGGTTGAGCGCCTGCTCCTGATGAGGATTCGGGAGCCAGCCCAGTTTCACGGGCACGTCGTACAACCGCCCCGGGGCAAACCGGGCCCAGAAGTGCCGCAAGCCAGGCACGATCACCTTCACGACGGGCATACCGACCTCGGGCCGGGTCTGGTCGAGGACGAACATCTCCATCCCCAGCCGCTTCACCCTGTCTTGGCAGGCCAGGACGTCATCCCTCAGGTCGTCAGTCCTCAGCCGCGGGTACGCGACGAGCGTGCGGGGCGGCGCGTCGGAAGGGACAAGGTACGGCTGGTTCGCCAGCGTCGCGGTTCGGAGCCAGCCCAGCGTCTCCGGGTCCGTGAGCCGGTCGACGGCGGGGCCTTCGGGGGGGGCGTCGAGGATGTGCACCAGCATCTGGTTCATCTCGGTGACAGCGCGCAACAAGGCCACCTGGGGATCGAGGTGCGCGCCGAACCCGAACATAATTTGCTCGGCGCCCCCGTCGGTCCGCCGCGACAGGGCGATGAACACCGGGATATCCAGGTCGCTCGTCAAGTCGAGCACCCAGAGGTCGCGCCGGTACTTCTGAAGGAAGTCGGTCAGCCGGCGGAGGTACGGTTCCCCGAAGCTGTCGAGGTCGACCGCAGGCCGCCGGATGCGGTTGTACCACCACAGTGCCACGCTGTCGCGCTCAACCAGTTCGAGGAAACCTTGGAGGATCGCCTCCTCGAGGGTGTTCCCGGCCGCGTTGCCGTTGGAACAGCTCATGCAGTAGGGCTCGCCCCCAGGGTACGGGTATTCGAAGAAGCAAAACGCCGTCGGCAGGTAGGCAACCCGCTCGCGGGTCAGCGACCACACCGGCGTCCACTCGACCGGCGCCTCGGGGTCGAACGGGGCGGGGACGTAGTGATACACCGTGGTGTGCCGGTTCCACTCCTCGCGATTGCGATACTGGCGGTCACTCAGGAGCATACAGGCGTTGGGGTGGACTCCAACGTCGCCAAGGTCCACGAGCCGCGACGTGAATCGTGGTTCGTCACCCCGGAAGATCGCGGAGTAACGCTCGATCCCCTCGCACAGGGCGCTGGCGCGAGCCTGCTCCTCGTTCGTCCCCTTGCCGCAACTCGAGTTGCGGAGGTCCGTCCAGAGGCCCATCCAGGTCCTCGGCCCGCGGGCGATGTTGGGTCCCGAGACGTACACGTGCATCACTTCGCCGTCGTTGTCGGGCGCTGCCCGCTCCATCATGGGCACCACGCCGGAGATCGGGCTGACGTGGTGGCCGAAGCGCTGGAGGGTCTCTCGCGGTGGCACCGCCCGGTGCCCACCATCGTTGGTGAACGCTTTCTTGCGGCTGGTCAGTTGGACGACCCGCGGGGACGCCGGCCCCTGATCTGGCGCCGCGGCCTCTGGTGGGGCGGTGCCGCACGACGGGCAGGTCGGGTGGCGCACCAAGGCGTGGCTCTCCCCCCTCCATCCGAGCACGTCGAAGGTCTGGACCCGGCCTTCCAGTTGCGGCGACTCCCCTTGCGCGATCCAGGAGGCGACGGCGTTGGCCGCCAGCCCCCAGGCGACCGCCTCGGTCGCCGGCGTCCCGCCTCGGTCCGCCCCGGGCGCGCCGTTCAACGCGCGCTTGCCGTCGAGGTAGCCCAGGATGGGGAAGTTGGCCCGGATCCGCTCCGCCAGGCACTCCCAGCACCCTGTGATCCCGGGGCGGAACAGCGGTCCGATCCACACCATCGCGCCGACCGGCTTGATCAACAGCCAGGGGCGTCCCGTCCGGAGGGCTTCCTTGTTGTAGGGCTGCAGGCCGTCCCGGAGATAATGGTCGGTCACCACGACGCCAAGCCCGACCTCCTCCGACCCCACCTCTGCCACCCGGACGCGGAGTGCCCCGAGCAACGCTCGGAAAGGTTCAATGTCGACGTCACCAAAGACGGTCAGCGCCACCGTGGACCGAGCCAGCCGCCCGGCCGCTTCGCCGGGGTCGACGCGGAGCATCGACCAGAGCGCTGCCTCCCCCGGCGGCATCGTGGCCGCGTCGCCGCCTCCCTCGGCGATGTACTCTTTCTTTTCAAGCTGGTTGAGGGTGTAGTACACTTGGGCGGGCATGACCCGCCCCCGCAGCTCCGCGCACAGATCCGCAACCGGCCGGCCGTCGAGCCGCGGGGCGATCACCTCGTAGAGCCAGCCTTGCAGCACCGTCTGGTGCCGTTCGGACAGCAGGAACACCCCCTCGTTCTCGATCACCTTGACCAGGTAGTGCGGCTTAAACACCGGGCGGTGCATCATGGACCCATCCCCCATTTCGATTAAGACCACCCGTCGGGTCTGTGGGACCGGCCGGCGACGCTGAGATCACCGGCCACGGTCACCCCCGGTCCCAGGGAAAGGACCGGGGGCGACAGGTCCAACTGCGGATCACGATCCCGTCGCCGGCGCAGCCCTACGGGATACAGGGGGCGACTCACTGGAAGCAGCCACAGCCACGGCAGCCACAGCCACCGCCACAGCCACGGCAGCCACAGCCACGGCAGCCACAGCCACCGCACCAACCGCCCGCCACAGTTGACAGTTCTTCCTCCGAGAGCTCGGCTGCGGCCGGCTTCATCGGAAGCACAAGGTGCATCACGTCCGCCGTGTCCTCGATCGTCTTGACCTGGACATTCGGCGGGGTTGTAATCCCCCGTTCCTGGAGCACGGCCGCCGGGTCGGACAGGAGCCGCTGCTTCAATGCGTCATCCGCCCACGCGTCCGCCACGAGCAGACCCCAACGAAGTTCCCAATCACTCGGTTTCTCGGCCATGACTGTGTAACCTCCAATCCAAAGGATCCATCACTGCGCAAGTCCCCGAATACGACGGTTTCCCGTCCGACTTTCCCCACGCCGCACCGGCCCGCCGCGCGGTCACGACCTGGCACGGGCCTGGCCCGCCGCGGCGAGGGCTCATCACACACGAGTCTAAGGGAATTTTGAATGACGAACTTCGGCGCTCACGCAAACAGCACCCCGGGCCCTGACCTCCTCGGGGTCGGGGCACCGGCGAGCCCTCGCGGGCGACCGGCCAGGGCAAACTGCCAGCGCTCACGCCGAAAAAGAAACACACCGCCCGTGCTGGTTCGGCACGATCAGGGCGATCATCGCCGGGCACGACCTATCCGTCGCCAGCAGGCGTCCTATCGGCGCCACTATGTTCAGCTTATCGGGATATGTCAAGATCCCAGTTTTTTCGTGGAGACGACGGACGGTCCTGGCCCCGGCGGTATGGCCTTGAGGAGAGCCGCCGATGGTGCGATGATCGGGGATGTCGCGGGGCGAAAACGGCGGGGCCCCGGGACCCCGCCGCCAACGATCTGGGTGGTGAGCATGACGAACATCAGTGACGCGACCCTGGTGATGGGGCCGGACGATCTCCGGCTCGCCCGCGAGCTGAGCGTGGCGAGGCTCGAGCCTCCACTCCACGTCCCCGGGTACGAGCAGGAGGCGTTCCTGGGCAAGGGGGCCTTCGGCGAGGCCTGGCGGGCCGTCGACAGCAACAGCGGTCGCCGGGTGGTGATCAAGTTCTTCAACAGCCGCGGCGGGCTCGACTGGTCGCTGCTCGCCCGCGAGGTGGAAAAGCTCCGCTATCTGTTCTCCGACCGCCACGTCATCCAGCTCTTCGCCGTCGGGTGGAACGCGACCCCGCCCTACTACGTGATGGATTACATGCAGGGGGGCTCCCTTGAGCGTCTGCTCAGCGGCAAGCCGCTCGCGATGGACCACGCGCTGGCGATGTTCCGGGAGATCGCTGTCGGCCTGATGCACGCGCATGGCAAGGGGATCATCCACTGCGACCTGAAGCCGGCCAACGTCCTGCTCGATCAGGACGGTCATCCCAGGCTGGCCGACTTCGGTCAGTCGCGGCTCTCGCACGAGCAGGGGGCGGCCCTCGGCACCCTGTTCTACATGGCCCCCGAGCAGGCCGACCTTCGAGCCGTCCCCGACGCGCGGTGGGACGTCTATGCCCTTGGCGCCATACTCTATCACATGCTTACTGGATCGATCCCATTTCGCGACGACCCCGGAGCGGAGGACGTGCTCATACCGGGGCGGCTGGAGGAGCGTCTCGACCGCTACCGGCGGCTGCTAGCCGGCGCCCCGAAGCCGTCAGCCC
>JBAUOX010001290.1:0-1712 GCA_049579985.1 Isosphaeraceae bacterium
CCACGACTGGAGAGACGGCCAACCAGGTGCTTGCGACCCCGAACGGCTCGAGCGGTGCCCTGGCGGTTCGGGCTTTGGCCGCCGCCGACATTCCCACGCTACCGGCTTCGCAAATCACAGCCCCGGGCTCGAGCGGCCAGCTCATCTACAACCGCTCCAACGTCTTCACTGGCGCTGCGGACTGGTCGATCGGGTCGTCCGGTCAGCTCACCGGAACGGCGATCTCCGATCCCGGCACGCCCAGCGCGGGCGACCTCTGGTATTCGAGTGCGCAGAGCACGTTCGGCTTCATGTCTTCAGGCATGAACACGAAGGCTGGCGGCGTCATCTGGCAGGGACTCTCCGCTGGAACGGCCGTCGCGAACACAACGACCCAGACCTCGCTCCTTACGGGCATCTCGACCACGAATGGCAGTCTGACGATCCCGGCGGGCGCGCTCGTGCCGGGCAAGATCATACGGCCGGTCTTCACCGGGACGATGACGGTCGGGGTCAGCACGCCCACGCTCTCGGTCTTCATGCTGCTCGGCGGCACCCAGATCTGGGGTTATACGAGCCCGGCCCTTTCGTCCACGTCCAACGCAATGACCTTCCTCACTCATCCCTTCAGCTATTTCAAGGTCCACTCCGTGGGGAGTTCGGGGACTCTCCTGGGCTTCGGCCTGGTTTACATACCGAACGGCACTGGGGAAACAAGCGTCCCCGGGGGCTCCAACACCGGCGGCGCATCGACTACGTATTGGCAGGCCCCGTCCGTAATCACCATCAACACGACCGGATCTCTTGCTCTCGATCTCCAGGTCAAATGGAGTGCAGCTCTCGCGGCGAACTCGATCCAATGTCTCGACGGCTATGTGACGATCGACGGGTAAGGAGAAACTGAGCCATGCCATTCACCATCAGACTCCTGGAAAACGGCTGCCCCCGGTTACTCGAGGGATCTGTCTCACGCCGAACTATCGAGGGCGTCCAAGTTAACTCGCAGCAGGTTTCCGCCGTGTACCCGAAGACGTGGTACACCTGGACCGACCGCACGGGCATAAGCAAGCCTGACGTGACAGGCTCTTACTCTCTCGCCAACCTCACCCCGATTCCGACCGCCGATGCCGGCACACTGGTTGTCACTGCCGATTGCACCACGGCGGGCGCGATTATCGGCTTGGCCCTGGTACTCTGGGATGAGCGCGGCAACCCGATCAGCATTTCCAACGGCACCATCACAGCCTCGGGCTGGGCAACGAACCTGGCCGGCACTTACGTCGCCTCGAGTGGATACAGCATCAACGCGGGTTATCTGGCGTACGATGTCAGCCAGGCCGCGGGCTATAACGTCCTGGTCATCCAGATTTCCAACGGCTCCGTGAACCTGCACACCAAGCTCTTCTGATGGTGGGGCGTGGGGCGTTAAAGACCTCTTCTCGCTCCACGCTCCACGATTCCATGGCAAGGCATGAATGCGGGCAAACCACGCCCTATCACCCTCGGGACCCCGTTGTCTCATCGCCATGCCACGAGGCGGCTTCCAAGACCGATAAGGCGGTGCCCGACGCTACTAGCCTGGATGCCCACGCGAAGGTAAGGACGTAACTTCGGGGTTAGGTTACCCTCGGAAAACCCTGGGAAAGCCACAGAACCGTATTAGAGTTTGGCTGGACTGATAGACCGATTCCCACGGTCACACCGAGCCAACGCCACTGGGGCAACCTGCCGGA
>JBAUOX010001291.1:0-1637 GCA_049579985.1 Isosphaeraceae bacterium
GTTCTTGTCCTGGGCGCGCGCGCTCAGCCAGGCTCCCAGCAGCGCAGGGCCGATCATCAGATAGACCGGTTTCATGGTTGTTCCTTTCCTTCAGGGATCGACAACCTCACCCTTCCGGAACCGGACCCGCGACATGCGGGACGCTCGGGCAAGGTTCAGAACTCAAGAGAATGTGGGTCAATAGCACCGCCCGGGCTGGGGCGAGCTGGACGGGACGCGAAACTGTCAAAGCGACGGCTTCATCCCGCTCATCAAGGCTGGCCGGGCGGGGGCGGGGGAGGAGGCACGACGCCGTGTTTCGGGTCGAACTGCATCCCAGAGAAATACGTGGAGACCTTCTTGAGGTCCTGCGGGCCGCTCGAAGTGGTATAAGGGTTCGCGCTGGGAACCTTGGCCTGGTCGCGAACCGCGACGAGCAGCGGGTAGAGTTGATCGTAGGTCTGCTCTTGAACCGGCGTCTTGGCCGCGCCGAAACGCAAGTTAAAGGTGTGCATGAAGGCGATCAGGTGTCCCAGTGTCGTCGAATCGACCTTGTTCAGCCCCGTGAGGAACTGATCCACCGAAGGTGTCTCGAGCATCTTGGAGAGGCCGTAGAGAGCCTTGAGATAATTATCGGCCTCGAGCCGGTTGGGTGCTCCTTCCGGCAGGAGGCTGTCAACCTTGGCTTTCAGCGCATTGATGCTCACGCGGCAGTTCGCCAGCGTCTCGGCCGAGGCCTGGCCTTTGCTGTCGATCTCGGCCCGGACCTTGCCCACCAGCGCCTTGAGTGCCGCGCGATCGGGCGCGAAGTCCGGAGTCGTCAACAGGTAGTCGGGAACGCCCCGCGCGCTGAAGTCGGCCAGGCTGATCGCGATCATGTTGGCGGCGTACTCGAACTCGATGTTCTTGACGAGCTGGGTATCGATGGGCCGGGTCGCCCCTGTCACCACCTGGGTGTACACATCAGGGTTGGTCAGTTCGTCGAGCACCACGTTGAGCGCGTCACCCGTATGAATATCGTAGCCGGAAGGGTTGTCGTGCAGGCGCTTGTAAATCGCCTCGCCCGTCGAGCTCTCTTCCTTCTGCTTGTTCGCCGACCTTGTGTAATAGTACTTGGCGTTGGTCTTGTTGACCTCGTACATGTACTGGTTGACCTGCATGGCGGTGTTGGCGTTGATCGAGCGGGCCACGGCGGTTTGCTCGTTGTAAGCCCCTGCGCCGGCCGCGTAGACACCCGCGCCGCGTGCGATGCTGCCCTGGGCCGTGCCCACTCCGCCGCCCCAGCCCCCCCAGCCGCCGTAGCGGCCGTACTGCGTCCGGGCGGAAACTGCCGAGATGCTGAGAACCAGGGCAAGAAGCAAGGAACGCCCCAAGAAACGAACCATCGTGAAGCCCCCGAAAGAGTGGTTGATCAGAGAACATTCTTGTCGATCGACTACACCGATCGCGCAATTCTTCTTGCCTTGGAGCGGGGCGTCTCACCGCGCCAGCATCGGACCGATTCATCCGTCAGCTCGCCAGGCAAACAAATGGAGAGGCGTCCGAGATTCGCTCCTGACAGGATGATTCCATTCAAGAATAGCGACTTTTTCGCGCCATGACCATCGGGTAGATATGGAACTCCCGATCAGACAGTCTCTCCGCGCGGGGCGTTCATG
>JBAUOX010001292.1:0-3119 GCA_049579985.1 Isosphaeraceae bacterium
CCGTGGCTCCGACCGCGATGGCTCCGGCCGCGGCGGCTCCGACCGCGGCGGCTCCGACCGCTGCCCCGAATCCGTTGTCCGCCCCGACGCCTGTCCCTGCTCAAGCTGCCCAGGCTCCCCGTGGTCCGGCTTCGATGGCGGATCAGCTTCTGGGGCCCAATCCCGACCTGATGCCGGCCATCGATTCACTTCCGCCTGCCTCTGCCAAAGGCAAGACCACACAACGACCCGAGGCTGACGCGACGGCAAAGTCTGTTCCATCCTCAGCGGGTGCTGCTGGGGCCCCCGGCGATTTCTCGCTGGAGACCGCGCCGGAGCTTCCCGTCGATCCTCAGCCCGCCAAAGGATCGCTGTCGCCGGCCGCTCCAGCGACGAATCCGGCCCCGACAACACAGAATAGCCAGGCCGGCGCGCCCTCCGCGAGCACGGCCTCGGCCCCCGACCGGACATTGCCCCAAACCACGGCGGCGCCACCGGCGCCGCGGTCTGATTCCCTGGGACGCCTGGCGTCTTTCAATCCCGCCAGCCTCACGGAGATGGCGATCGATCGCAACTGGAAAGAAGCGGGACGGGCCGCGGCCCGGGTCAACGATGAGGTCATCACGCTTCATGACCTCGTTCTCACGATCAAGGCGCAGCTCATTCATCGCAATCCCGGTCACAGCCTCAACCACGAAGAACTCAACATGGCAGCCAAGAGCATGCTCGCCCACCTGATCGAGCGGACCCTGATCGCCCAGGAGGCCAAGCGGGTGCTCAAGAATCCCAAGCAGCTCGACCGCCTCTACGAGGCCGCCGACAAGTACTGGCGCGAGGAGGAGCTGCCCCCGCTCATGCGGCATTACCTGGCCGACAACGAGTTCCAGCTCAAGCAGAAGCTCGCCGATTCGGGCCTTCCCCTGGAGTTCCTGCACCAGAGCCACCGGCAGGAGTTCCTGGCCCAGGTGTACCTCGATCAGAAACTCTCCCAGGGCCGCAAGGTCGAGCTTCCCGAGATGCTCAGGTATTACAACGATCATCTCCATGACAAGGAGTATGACCGTCCCGCCCAGATCACCTGGCGAGAATTGGTCGTCGAGAAGGCCCACTATCCCAACCCGGCCGATGCCCGCCGCAAGGCCGACAACTTGCTGGCCAGGCTCAAGCGCGGTGAGAGCTTCGCCACTCTGGCCCGCAAGGAGAGCGAGGGACCGACCAGCATTCGAGCCCAGGGCGGACTGATGCAGACCTCACCCGGCAGCTATGCGGTCGAGGCGGTCAATCAGGCGCTGGGCAGCTTGCCTTTGAACCAGGTCAGCCCGGTTCTCGAGGGCCCAACCAGCTTGCACATCGTGCTGGTCGAGAACCGTCGCGCCGCCGGGCCGGCCTCGTTCGAGGAGGTCCAGGACCAGATGCGCAACAAGGTCATGTACAACAAGATGCATAAGGCACGCGAGGTTTTTCTCGCGCGGCTGAAGCGAGACGCCCTGATCTCGACCATCTTCGACGGCACCGAAAGCGACCCGGCAGCGACCGAGAAAGAATGACCGCAGGTTGCGAGATCCCTCGCTCGATCAACGGCTCCGGCCGTTTTCCGCTCCCCCCTCCCTCACTTCCTTGACCTCCGCACCACTCTCCCCATCTCATCGCCCAGCGGTGACGCATGCTGAACGCTGTCGCATTGTGCGAACCGATCGTCAATCCTGGTCTGGTTGCGAGCCAGCTCACTTTCGCGTTGGGATGCCCTGGCACCCGACAAAGGCGGAACCAAGCTGGCCTGGGCCTGGTGCGGTGGGAATCATACCAGGCGTCGGGGGGAAACAACGAGGATGTCGCAGCCTTCAGCCGCTGGTTCACCCGATACACCAATTGATGCCACGGTGCGTCTGATGACGCCGGAGCGCCTCGTCTTTGAATATCCCCTCGGCGGACCCTTCCGCCGTTTCACCGCCTACATGGTGGACCTTTGCCTGCTGGCTCTGCTTGTCGTGGGTGCGGTGGCCGTTTCGCTGCTGCTGTCGCTGGGAGCGGCGTCCGGGATGGGCCCGGCCCTGGTCGCGTACTTCTTGCTTTCCTGGGGTTACGGGGCATTCTGCGAAGGTGTATTCAAGGGTCAAACCCCGGGCAAGCGCGCCCTGGAGCGCCCTGTTGACGCCTGTTTCGCCGCGACACGCGGCGAAACACGAGTCTGAGCGACGATCGTTGATGCGGAGGGAGTTCCCGGCATTCTGCGCGGCGCTGATCCAGATGCCGTGCCAGATCGTGCGGTCGTGCGGTAGGTTGATCTACCGACTGCTTCGTGGAACCCCTGGCATGGGCTCGTCCTGCGGCTGGTGGAGCGGCTGCACGGCTGCTGGCTGTGCTAAGGCGAGCCGACCTTGAAGTCGGGGTCTGGATGCCCCGATCCGGGTGGGCCATCGAACCAAGAGAGGGGACAGGAGATGGAGCAGAAAGCGCGGCAATGCTTGACGGGGGTCGGGACCTCCAGGTCGTAGAAGGTATGTGATCGAGATAAACATGTGTTTACTTAGATTATATATAGATTTATTAATATATTACGCTTGTTTTGGGACTAGTGCACGCCTTGGACGCACACGCCTCACACCCCCAGCCGTTCACTGTCGATGATTTGCTGCCGTATCGCGCGGCTCGACCGCCAACGAGCCAGACTGAGGCGGTGAACTGTCGCAAGATCATGAGGAAAGCGCGGTCCAAGAAAAACCGCGCTGTTCTGCTCGCCGAACTGGAACGCAGGTATCGAGAATCGCCTGCATTCTAGCCGTCTAGCGGACCGTTGAATTTCATCGGCGTGGGCCGCGACAGTTATCGGCCGTCCGTGTGGTTTCCCCTGATTGCGTGCCTGAGCGACCCCCGCCTTGAGCCGAAGGCTCGTGCTGCCAGGCTCCTTATGCCGAGGCCGCGAGTCGCCGCTCGGCTTCGAGCCAGTCGTCCTAGTCGGTGCCAACGGGCTGGCCTCGCGCCAGCCAGAGGTGGTAAGCATGACGCTCTTCCTGCGTTTCAGGGGGTTACAACCTGGAGTTCGTCGCAACTCTTTTTACGGAAAGCACTTATATGAGGTCGTTAGAGAGGCAGAAATCCAGCCACAACTGTCTGCTACACAAGGGTTTAGGGTGATACTT
>JBAUOX010001293.1:0-1599 GCA_049579985.1 Isosphaeraceae bacterium
TCTGCGACCCGGACCCGCTCTGCCTGGGACGGTTCAGCCGCTTCGTCCGGGCCTGGCATCGCTGCCCCCGCTGGAACGTCGACCCGGTCGGCTACCTCCAGTTCCTGGCCGATCGGCTCGCCGCCGAGCGGTACGACGTGCTGCTCGCGGTCCACGATCAGGCGTTCCTGCTGGCCCGGTTTCGCGACGACCTGAGCCACCGGGTCGGGCTGGCGCTACCGGAGTTCGCCGCGCTGGAGCGGCTCCAGAGCAAGGCGGAATTCCTTCGGGTGCTGAACGAGCTGGACCTGCCCCACCCGCCGACCGCGCTGGTCCGAACCCGCCGCGAGCTGGAAGCGGCCGGAACGCCCCCTTGCTACATCAAGCTGGCGCACAGCACGGCGGGTTGCGGGGTGTGGAGGGTGGGTGACCGGGACGAGATGCCGGCGGTGGCCGATCGGCTCGAAGCGGCCGGGCTCCTCGACGGCCGCCTGGAGGTCTTGGTCCAGCAGCCGGCCCCGGGGGTGCTCCGGGTGATCCAGGCGGTCTACCAGCGCGGCCGGCTGGTCGGCGCGCACTGCGCTCAGGCCCGCGCCCAGGGCGTAGGCGGCAGCGCCTGGGCTCGCGAGAGTGTCCTGGACCCACTCGTGCTCGAGCACCTGGCCGCCATTGGCGCCCATCTGGAGTGGCACGGCGGGCTCTGCATGGACTACCTCCACGACCCGGAGACCGGCCGGCCCTCCTACATCGACGCCAATCCCCGACCGGGTGAGACCCTCAACGCGACCCTCAGCGGGCTCAACCTCTCCCAGCGCCTGGTCCAGGTCTCGCTCGATGAGGATGTCCCGCCCCTGCCACCACCCCGCCCCGGTGTGCGGACCCACACCGTGGTCATGGCCCTGATGGCCCTCGCTCACGAGGGTGCCCCGCGCCGACGCCTTCTGGCCGAGCTGCGCCGGGCCTGGGCTCACCACGCGCCCTACGATGGCAGCCAGGACGAAATCACCCGCCCACTCGAGGACCCTCCGAGCTTGATCCCCGCCGTTTATCTGACCCTCCGTCTGCTCCTGAACCCCTCCTTTGCCCGACGCACCGTAGCCCGCACGGTGGACAACTACTCGTTGTCCGAGGCCGCCGTGCAGGTCATCCGCCAGATCCCCGCCGATGTCCTGGCCCCTCGAAGCATCGTGAACCGATAACGGTCGGTTGATGGAAAGCTCTGCTGAAAGCTCTTGAAATCTCTGGCGGTTTGGAAAGCTCTGGCCAGGCACCTTTGTCCGGGATAAATAGGGGGGCCTGGGAATGCCATGAGAAGGAAAAGGGGTCATCACTGAATAGCGCTTTCCTACAAGGAATTTGCGCGATCGCGGATGGGGGGACACATCAGGAACGGTCCATTCGTCGATGCGGCCGGTCCCTTCGATCAAAGGGGTTTGCTTCGACCACAACTTGTGCTCATGTTATCACTAGATTGCAATGTTCGCCATCTTTGTCCCTAACTTCCTATCTTCAAGCAACTTGCGGCTAAGGAAGTGCCATTCGTGGCTGTCACCTTTTCTAATCAAAGAAACCAAGGAAATGCCCCAACCGGGCAACTGTTTCGGAGGGCACATAAGGTGT
>JBAUOX010001294.1:0-6174 GCA_049579985.1 Isosphaeraceae bacterium
GGGGCCTGGCCGCCAGCCATCGTTCGCAAGCCGGAGAACGTCCGATTCATCTTGATCTCCGGCGGGACTTACCGGCGCGGTGATCCCGATGGCCAAGCCAAAGACGTCAACGATCAACCGATCACTCCCCACTGGGTCCTTGTCCGGTCGTTCTACATCCAGGAGACCGAGGTCACCAATGCCGAGGTCGAGGACTACGTGAACCGTCACGCCGGGGATGCCGCGCCGTTTCAGAAGTGGCGGGACTTCTACACCAAGCAGAAGCGAAAGGTCCTGCCCGAAGAAAGAGCGCGGCGTTTGCCCGCGGCGTGCATCAGCTACCTGACGGCCCGGAGGTTTGCCCGCGAGCAGGGCGGGCGATTGCCGACCGAGGCCGAATGGGAGTTCGCCGCCAAGTCCCGCGACAGCAATCGGGCGTATCCCTGGGGAAACGACCCACCCGCCCTCCGGAAGGGACCTAAGGCGAATATCAGCAATCCCTTCAACAACACCGGCCTCGCCGCTGCCGTGGTGCAGGCCTTCCCCTCCGACAAGACCGATCAAGGTGTTTATGACATGACCGGCAACGTGAGCGAACTGTGTCTCGATCGCTACAAGCCGTACGGGGAGTTGGACCTCGCGAAGAATAACGAAAAAGAGCCGCTCGAGGATCCCGGCCTCCAGCTCGCGTCCGGAGCCAATGATCCGGCCGCCACGTTTGTGCTTCGCGGGGGATCATTCATCTCGCTGCCACGGGAGGCCACGACATTCTACCGGGGGGTGAGCGTGCCGGACGAGTCGCCGACGGACGTTGGCTTCCGGGTCGTCGTCGAATGTCCTGTGGATCGCCGGTGATCGGTAGGGGAAGGGGAAAAGGGACATCACTGAATAGCACTTGCTTAACCCCTAAGCCGCTTGCATCAAGCGCTTACGTGCACGTCCCCGAGGCTCATCCGCCCGCAAACGTGCGATATCAATGACGTCCCTTTTTCCCTCCCCACCTGCTCAGTTGTCCTTTGTCACTTGTGCCGCGGGGGTCGGGCATCCTATTCGAGGCGGCTGAAGGAGGTGAGCAGGCTCCTGACGACATCGGCCCGGGGTGGTTCGCACATCCGGGGCAATTCGATCAGGATCCCTTGCCGGGCATAGCGGATCAAGGGACTCTCGGCGAACCGGAGTGAGACCTCGGGATTTCCCGGCCGGAAGCCGTGCTCGAGGGCACGGCGTTGCATCGGCTCGCTCATCAGGAACTTCAGATACTCTGCCGCGGCCGCTCGTTGCGCTGGGTCGCTCCACGGCACATCGAGAATGTAGTAGGGATGCTCGTTCCACATGTTCGGCTCGGGATAATCGACGTGCAGCTCCCCCCAGCGATCGCGGGCGGCTTCGAGATAATCGATTGCTAGATTCTCATAAATCAGTAGGCAATCATATTGAGAAGGACCTCGAAGCACCATCTCGCGCATGAGGGTTCCCGTGCTGTGAGTTAGTGAACCGCCGGGGCGGGCCACGTCTTGCTCGAACGTCTGGAGCCACTGCAGGAAGCCGGGCTGCGCGATGTCATCCAGTGAGAGGTTTCGTTCCTTCTTCGAGAACTCGTAAGCCATCAAGACCAGGGTGAGCAGGCCGCTATTGGAACGGTTCGGGTGGGTATGACCGAACTTGAACCGGCCCCAGCCGGGCTGGCCGGCGATGGCCTCCCAGCCGCGCGGCTCGTGCATCGCCTGGCCCACTGTCTGGAAGTTGGCTTTGCCGTACTTCTTGATGAACGGAGCATGACGGCTTTCCCACGTGACGAATACCATCGGCGTCAGTGCCAGGTTTTCGCTTTTCAGGATGGGATTGTTCTTGTGCTTGGCTCGCCACTCTTGTTCGAAGAGCTCGCGATAGGCGCTGCTGGCCGGCGACCAGACATGGATCGGAATGGAATCGGGGCCCTCGAGCACCGCCTGGGCCCCCTCGACCGAGCCCATCCCGTGCAGTTTGACGGTGATCCGGCGGCCCTCCGGCGTCTTCTGAAATTCCGCAGTCGCCTCTTCAAGCCACTTCTGCTTCTCGGTTCCGTAGGCGATGTGGATCTCGACCGGGTTCGACTCGAGATTCGAAACTTCCCTCGCTTCATCCACGACCTTGGAATTGTCCCCGCGGGTCGGAAGAGCGGCGCGGACGTCGGCGGATCGGGGGTTGGAAGAGTTTCGGAGTGCTCGCGCCAGGCCCAAGGCGCCTGCGATCACGAGCACGCCAAGTACACTCGCAGTCAGCCAGAGACGGAGCCTGCGCGTTCTCGCTTGCTTCTCGGAGGGAGTCGTCTCAGATCTCGCCATCCGGCCGTTCCCTGGGCTTTCGACAAGAGCCGTCACCGCCGAGGGATCGGGGTCTGGCTTACCGTCAGGACCATGGACGACGATCGGGGCGCCGGCAATGGCTGTGGAAGTCGCCGACTCGATCAACCTCAGTTGCAGGGTACTCATTGAGAGCATCTGAACCAGCGACACCGATTGGCAGTGCGTGCAGCGGAGCCGGCTTCCCACGTGTTCCCTGCCCGCCGGCATCAAAGACCCGCAACAAGGGCAGAGGACCTTCCCCGGCTCGCCGCGGGAAGTGCGTGCCTCGAGGGGTGAGGCCGAGGTCGAGGAGCAGTTGGGAGGCACAGCGGA
Organism: Isosphaeraceae bacterium; assembly: GCA_049579985.1. GTDB lineage: Bacteria > Planctomycetota > Planctomycetia > Isosphaerales > Isosphaeraceae > Aquisphaera. The sequence goes on from JBAUOX010001294.1 coordinate 2,637, forward strand.
GAGGATCTCCTCCGCCATCAGTGAGCAGGTCTCGAATCGTTCGGCGGGGTCCTTGGACAGGCCTCGGAGAATCGCATCGGACAGCCGATTCGGGACGTCGGGAAGGATCTCGGTCAGTCGCGGAGGGACGACCATGGTCTGATTGACGACGGTGGCTGAGGGCGTCGGTCCTTCCATGCAGTTGTAGCCGCTCAACACCTCGTAAACGGACATGGCCAGCGAATACTGATCGACCCGTCCATCGAATGGACGGCCCATCACGATCTCGGGTGCAACGTAGTTGGGGGTGCCCACCAGGAACCCGGGAGCGGTCATTGAGTTGCCCTTCCAGTCGGCGGTCTCCGAGGTTAGGGCCTTGATGATGCCGAAGTCGCCCAGAAACGCATAGCCGTGTCGATCGAAGAGGATGTTGGCCGGCTTGACGTCGCGATGGATATGGTGCTGGGAATGGATGAAGTCGAGCGCCTTGGCGATCTCGAGCAGCCAGTCGCGGAGCGAGGGCATGGGCATGGGCTCGATCTCTCCCGCCGGCCCCGATGCCATGCGATCCTTGAGACTTCCCCCGGCTAGATACTGCATGACCACGAACGGGAAGCCCCGGAACTCGCCGACGTCGATGATTTTGACGATATGGGGATGACTCAGCGTGACCAGCGAACGAATCTCGCGGCCGAAGCGTTCGCGAAATTCGTGGTCTTCCGCCGCCAGCTCGTGCGCCACGGGAAACTTGAGCACCACGTCGGTCCGGAGGTGACGATCGAAGGCACAATAGATATGCCCCATGCTACCCCGACCGATCCTCCCCAGGATCTTGTAGCGACCCTCGGCGATCTCAAGCCCGATCCATTCGTTAAAGTTGGTCTCCACGATGGGTCACCTTGGAGGAGGATCGTCGGATCAGGAGCGGCTAGCGACAGCCTGGCTCATTGCGATCGAGTGGAAACTGAATCCTATCAAGAAACTGTGAAGAAATGTTGTGCTGCGCCTCGATCGGGCGCCGGCAATCGCGCAGGGTGAGTTGGCGGAGCGCAGCGGCACGCAACCACCGGAGTGCCTTGGCCCGGGTCGGTGGGATGCGATGCGCTGAACCATCGTACCGATTCCAGATCTCAGAACGCCCCCTGCACAGGCAGCCGGATGCGGAAGCAGGTTCCAGTGTCTGGATTGCTGTCGACTTCGATCCGGCCCCCATGCTCGCTGATGATCCCGTGGCAGATGGAGAGGCCCAGGCCTGTGCCTTTGCCCGGGGGTTTGGTTGTGAAGAAAGGATCGAAGATTCTGGGGAGAATCTCTGGGGAGATGCCGCTACCGTTGTCGTTAATCTCGATGCCGATTTCCGCGCCACTGCGCCGCGTCGCCACCACGATTCGTCCCTGGCGATGCCCCGCGGCCTCGATCGCATCGATGCCGTTGACCAGGAGATTGAGGAAGACCTGGTTGAGGTGCGCGACAGCCGCCGGGATCCTCGGCAGCTCTCCGAACCGGCGCTCGACCGCGATGTTCAGCCGGCTCAGGGGCTCGCCGAGCATCACCAGGCACTGGTCGATTGATTCATTCACATCGACCTCGCCGATCTCCGAGCGATCGAGCCGGGCGAATCCCTTCAGCTTCTCCACGATCCGGGCCACCCGAACAAGCCCCTTGTAGGTGGAATCGATCAATCGAGGCAGGTTCTCCCGGAGATAGGGCAGGTCCATCTTGTCAGCCAGCAGGGAGATCGTTGTGGTCAGCTCGACGGCCGAACCTGGGAGATCGCCCGCAGCCTGCTGCTGCAACAGTCCCACGAGCTGGAAGAGCTCCGTGACGTCGCGATTCAAGACCATCGTGTTGTTGATCGCGAAGGCGAGGGGGTTGTTGATCTCATGAGCCACGCCCGCGGCGAGCGTTCCCAGCGCGGCCAGCTTCTCGGCTTGGACCAGTCGGCACTGGGTCTCTTTGAGTTTTCGGTTCATCTGTCTGAGCTGCTTATTGGCGGCGATCAGCTTCTCGGTGCGGCGGCTCAATTCCTGCTCAGCGCGCACCCGGTCGGTCACGTCCTTGAAGTTGCACCGGATGTGATTGACGCTTCCGCTCGGGTCATACCGCGCCTGGGCATAGATCCTCATGAAATGCCAGGATTCCGCCACTCCCTTGATTCGGAGCACCAGATCGTTGCGCTCGCCATGCTCACAAACCTGGCGGAACTCTTCCTCGGCCAGGTCCCGATCGTCCTGGTGAAGGTGCTGAAGCAAGGATTGGTGCAACAGCTCACCCGGCGGCAGCCTCAGCAATTCCTGGAGATTCTTGCTCAGATCGAGATACCTGAGACTCTCGGGCTCGAGGCGGCAGATCATCTCGCCAGATGCGCTGGGTACGACGCCGGGCATGGGCAAGAGCATCGAACGGCTCACGGTCTTCTCAAACGACAAGGATGCCTCTCGGTGAGCGGCACGCGACGAGGAAGTGAGACTGGAGTCGCAGCCGCGCTCCCGCGCCTCATTGAGACACTCGGCACAGGTGGACCCCTCGCCGGCAAGAACAGGCCGCCATTCGATCAACTTGCCGCACTGGACGCACGCGATTCGCGTAGCCATGACTTCAATCCGCCAGACCCTGCAGAAGATCCACTCCATTCTTGTCTCAGTATAAGCGCCGTGCGTGGAGATCTCGTGAAAATGACGGGAGACAAAAAAACAGAGACTGTAGCATCGCTACCGGGGCCGATTCGAAGATCGCTCGGCAGGAACAGGGAGAATCGACCTGGAACCCGCTCAATGCCTCCGAGTTGGCCCCCAACACGGCGAACGGCTTGATCCCAAGCCTAATTGCGTGGACCAAGTCCCAACCGCCCGGTAACATTGCTATAGTCTCAACAATTGGATTTGTAGAGCTCCGAGTCTCGGAATATAGCGAGCGTAGCCGAGGACGAGGCTGATCTATTCGACGAACTCGGCCGGGATAGCGGCAATTGTTTCGCCTTCTCCCCAATGTCACGCCGAGTGATCAGGGTTGAATCAACCTCGTTGCGCTCCTTTTCGGAGGGGAGAGAAACAGCCAGTGCGGTGAGCTTCGGAATCGCCTTGAGAGCCATGCTGTAATAGTCGGCGCGCCTTTCGACACCAACGCCGCGCACCCCAACAGCTTCTGCGGCTGCGATCGTCGAACCGGAGCCAGCAAAGGTATCAGCGATCACGCCGGCTCCGAGCGGCAATGCGGCGTACGTGATCAACCGAAGAAATGATTGCGGCTTAAGGCTTGGGTGATCTGCGATCTCTCTTTCACAGCGAGGCGTCCGCTCGCTGACTATCAGGTCGGAGAATGGTCTATCACCTGGTGCACGCCTGAGTGCTCCCGTTTCCCACTCTCTCAAGCAGTCCGATACCTTCATACGCAAAGGCATGGGCTTCCGCAGCAACCCCCAAGGTTCGTAGCATCCCCGAGGCATCGAACAGACACCTGGAAAATCCATCTCGGCGTTCTTTGGCCGATCGCCTCCGCGTAGCGTCCGGACGAGTCTAATGATCTCTCCGCGGAATTCTAAGCCGCCCTCGACTAAAGC